>NZ_RCIH01000002.1:300000-559260 GCF_003675855.1 Halostella salina
TCGCCGCGGACTCGTGGGTCGGCCGCGCCCTCGCCGAGTGGCGGGAGCGCGCCGACCGGGCGGATCCGGACCCCTCGCTCGCCGAGCGCGTGGAGACGCGTCGTGGCGCACCCGAAACGCCGGGGTGGTAGTCGGCGACCGCCACTGGTCGACTGTGAACCCGTCGCTGGCCGGGCAGGATCACGGTGCGGGCGACGTGCCCGCGAGGCGGTAGGACAGCAGGAGAGGCGGCCCTACGAGGATTTGATCTGCTCGAACTGATTCAGCAGGTCCTCGGTCGACTCGCCGGAGTCGTACTCGACGGAGCCGTTGTACACGGTCCGCTCGTCGTCGAAGTCGGCGTCGACCTCGCTGTTTTTCTGCTCGCGCCGCTCGTGTTCGTCCTCGTCATAGGCACCCATTGACATGGCACGTACCTACATGATAAGCAACTTGCGCATTTCAATGTAACGGTCGATCAGGTCCGACGTACGGACCGGCGACGACAGCGCCGCTCAGGCCCGGTATCGGAGTCTGCCGGCTGCCGAAACGTCACCGTCGTCCGCCAGGTCCCGGAGCAGCGTCAGTTCTCGCTCCAGGTCGTCGTCGCCGATGGCGGTCAGTTCGCGCTCGAAGTGGTCGGCGAACGCGTCGAACCGCCGCCGGTACGGCTCCGACACGGTCAGCGGGTCGGACCGGCGCTCCCAGCGGCCGAGTTCGTCGTCTGGGACCGGTTCGATCCCGTCGTCGCCGTCCTCGCCGGTGCGCTCGTCGACCATCCACGACCGCATGAGGTCGGCGTACCGCGCGAGCAGGACCGCCTTCCGGATCCCCGTGTTGTCGAACGTCTCGGGACCGCGGTCGGGGAACCGGACGGTCCGGGTCCGCTCGCGGCGCTGCCCGGTTCTGGTCTCGTACGACGCCGAGAGCGACAGTTCCGGGTCGCTCCCGGTTCGTCGAACCTTCACGAGGATGACGCCGCCGCGGGTCCGGCCGCCGTCGGTGGGTGACGGGAACAGCGTGTTCGCCCTGACGAGCGACTCGCTGGCGTCCTCGGCGGCCGAGGAGCCGTACACCGCCTCGACCGCGTAGCCGTCCGCGTCGAGTTCAAGCGAGAGGTCGAACACGAGCGGCGTCACCATGTACTCGAACTCCTCGTCGAGCCGTTCCTCGAACTGGTCCGCCGAGCGCACCGAGTAGTAGTTCGCACCGCTGACCGCCGTGAGCGCGTCGACGAGTTCGGTGTTGAAGTCGACGCCCATTCCGACGAACGTCGTGTACACGTTCCGTGTGGCGTTTTCCGCGGCGACGTCGACGAGACCGTCCTCCGCGGTCGTCCCGCGGTTCGGCATCGCGTCGGTGAGATACACCATCCGCGTCTCGTACTCGGTCTGGTCGGCGTCGGCGTACTCCGCGAGCAGGTCGGTGCCGGCGTCGGCCCCCGCCGAGAGGTTCGTCCCGCCGCCAGCCTTGAGTTCCCGGATGTGGTCGCGGATCGCGTCCATGTCCGTCCGGCGGACCTCCCGTACCGGCTTGGCGACGTGGGAGTCGCCGTTGAACAGCACCATTCCGAAGCGGTCCTCGCCGCCGAGGTGGTCCGTCATCGACGCGATCACGTCGGTCGCAACGTCCATCTTCGGGCGCTCGGTGTACTCCTCGACCTCGTGGCGGTTGCCGAAGCGGTCGTAGTAGTACCGGTCGAACGGGCTGCTCATCGACCCCGAGATGTCGAGGACGACGACGAGGTTCAGCGTCTTGCGCTCGAAGTCCTCGATCCCGGAGTTCAGCCCGACGGTGAGGTATCGCTCTGGCTCGCCCGACAGCGGGTCGGCCGAGACGGCGGTACTGTAGGAGGGACAGAACAGCGAGCTACAGCGTCCGTCGCTCCCGGTGTCGAAGTAGTACCGGTTGAACAGCCCCTCGTGGGACAGGTCGGCGGGGACCGGCAGGTACCCCTCCTCGACGTTGGCCCGGAAGTTGTTCGCGTCCATCGCACCGCCGGTCGTGAGCCCGACGCTCTCCGCGGAGTCGACCGACGCCGTCAACTGGACGCTGTTCGTCGCGTTCACGCTCCCCGAAACCGGGGTGGCGGTCACCTCGTCCGGGTCGTACTGCCAGTCGTCGACCTTCTCGAACGACGGCGGCGTGGTGGTCGTCTCGTCCGGCGCGGACGGTCCCGACTGTCCGGGTGCGCGCTGTGAGCACCCCGCGAGACCGAGCGCCCCGGCCGCGGCGGCCAGCCGGAGGAACCGTCTGCGCGAACTGGGTCGTGACATGGGCCAACCGACGCGTAGCAGGGCTATCAGGCTACGGAAAGCTAAAATCGCCGTTTGAGCTTCGGCGGCGGCGATCGCCCGACTTTTGCCCGCGTGCCGCCTTCGGCAGCGTATGGCCGAGTTCGACCCCGAGAAGTTCGAGGACAAGTACGCGAACTACTTCACCGAACTCCAGCGGGCGTACAAGAACGCGTTCGAGCGGATGAACGAGCGGTACGACTCGGAGCTGATCCACGCCATCGACCAGCAGGTGCTGAACGAGAGCGAGCCGTTCTACGAGGGGGACGGCGAGTTCCGGATTGACCTGCCCGAGAACCCCGGCGACCGGGTCACCGGGATCATCGTCGACGACGAGAAGCTTGACGAGACACTCGACATCTACGTCGACGAACTGGAGGCGGAACTGCGGTCCGTGTTCGGCTTCGAGGAGTAGCGCGGTGCCGAACTCCGGCCAGTCGCCCTCGACCCGGGCGAACACGAGGCACAAAAGGTTCAAGGGTGCTGGCCGCCAATCGGTGTTTATGAGCACTGACGCCCAGAACGACGGCGACGACCTGGAAGAGCGGGTGTCGAACTTCCTGCGACGGAACTTCCCGCAGATCCAGATGCACGGCGGCAGCGCCGCCATCCAGAACATCGACCGCGAGACCGGCGAGGTGTCGATCCAGCTCGGCGGCGCGTGTTCGGGCTGTGGCATCTCCCCGATGACCATTCAGGCGATCAAGAGCCGCATGGTCAAGGAGATCCCCGAGATCGAGAAAGTCCACGCCGACACCGGCATGGGCGGCGGCGGCGGTGGCGGCATGGAGCCGTCGTTCCCCGGCGAGACCACCGACGACGGCGACGACGGCGCGGACGAGGGGCCCCAGGCCCCCTTCTGACGCCGCCCGGCGCGGATAAGCAGTCTTTTTAACGCTCCGGCGACCCCCCGTAGGTATGACTACCGCGGACGCGTCCGGTCGGGACGTCCTCTTCGTCGTGATGGACACGGTGCGGAAGGACCACCTGTCCGTCTACGGCTACGACCGCCCGACGACGCCCGGACTCGAGGCGTTCGCCGAGGAGGCGGCGGTGTACGAACAGGCAGTCGCGCCGGCACCGTGGACCCTCCCCGTCCACGCCTCGATGTTCACGGGCCGGTACCCCAGCGACCACGGGGCGAATCAGGAGAACCCGTACCTCGAAGGGTCGGCGACGCTCGCCGAGTCGCTGTCGGCCACGCACGAGAGCGCCTGTTACTCCTCGAACGCCTGGATCACGCCGTACACCCACCTCACCGACGGGTTCGACGACCAGGACAACTTCTTCCAGGTGATGCCCGGCGAGTTCCTGAGCGGCCCGCTGGCGAAGGCCTGGAAGACGATGAACGACAACGAGCGCCTCCGGAAGGCCGCCGACTGGCTCGTCAGCCTCGGCAACAAGGCCCACGAACACTTCGCCAGCGGCGGCGGCTCGGACTCCAAGACGCCGCAGGTGATCGACCGCACGCAGGAGTTCGTCGACGGCGTCGACGAGGACGAGAACTTCTTCGCGTTCGTCAACCTGATGGACGCCCACCTCCCGTACCACCCGCCCGAGGAGTACCAGGCGGAGTTCGCGCCGGGCGTCGACTCGACGGACGTGTGCCAGAACTCCAAGGAGTACAACTGCGGCGCGCGCGACATCGACGACGACGAGTGGGGGGACATCCGCGGGCTGTACGACGCCGAGATCCGACACGTCGACGCCGAACTCCGCCGACTGTTCGACTGGCTCCAGGCCGAGGGTCGCTGGGAGGACACGATGGTCGTCGTCTGTGCCGACCACGGCGAACTCCACGGCGAACACGACCTGTACGGCCACGAGTTCTGTATCTACGATCCCCTGGTCAACGTGCCGCTCATGCTGAAACACCCGGACGTCGACCCCGGCCGGTACGAGAAGCAGGTCGAACTGATCGACCTGTACCACACCGTGCTCGACCACGCCGGCGTCGACCCGAACGCCCCGGACGCCGTCTCGCTCGACGACCAGCGGTCCCTGCTCTCCGACGACTACCGCGGGTTCGACGACGGCGAGTTCGCGTTCGTCGAGTACTCCCGCCCGGTCGTCGAGCTGAAACAGCTCGAAGAGAAGGCAAGCGCCGCGGGGATCACGCTCGACGAGGACTCCCGGTTCTACTCGCGGATGCGTGCGGGACGGCGACCCGACGCCAAGTACATCCGAAACGAGCGGATCGACGACGAGGCCTACCGGATCGACGAGGACCCCGGCGAAACGGAGAACGTTCTCGGTGCCGACGACGAGGCCGTCGCCGAGGTCAAGGCGGCGCTGGGGCGGTTCGAGGACGACGGCAGCGGTCCCTGGGAGGGCGACGCCGCCGGCACCGACGAAGCCGTCCTCGACGACATGGACGAGGACGCGAAGGAACGCCTGCAGGACCTCGGCTACATCGACTGACGTGACTGACGCTACCGGCTCAGTCGACCTGTCGGACGCGTTCGACCGGCGGACGGTGGTGAAGATAGCCGTCGGGTTCGCCGTGGCCGTCGTGCTCGTCTACCTCCTTGCGGTCGCCGTCGGCTGGGAGCGGACTCTGGCGCAGCTTCGCGGGGCGGAGCTTCGATGGATCGCCGCCGGCTGTCTCTCGACGCTGTTCTGTCTCGCCGCCTGGGGGAAGGCGTGGCAGATCGTGCTCCGCGAAGGCGGCATCGACGTGCCGTACCGGAAGCTCGTGGTGACGTACTTCGCCGCGACGTTCGCCAACTACGTGACGCCGCTCGGACAGGCCGGCGGCGAGCCGTTCATCGCCTACGTCCTCTCGAAGGACACCGACGCCAACTACGAGCAGAGCCTCGCCAGCGTCGTCACCGCCGACCTGCTGAACCTGCTCCCCTTCTTCAACTTCGCCGCGGTCGGTCTCGGCTACCTGCTCCTCGGATCACAACTCACGGCGACCGCCGCCGACCTGGCGGTGGGGCTCGCCGCGCTGGCGGTCGGCATCCCGGCGCTCGTCGTCACGGGGTGGCAGTACCGGCAGCGAGTGGAGGCGCTCGTCCTGCGACTCGTCGACCCGCTTTCCCGGCTGACCGACCGGATCTCCGTCGAGGGCGTTCGCGCGCGGATCGACCGCTTCTACGAGTCGGTCGGCCGGATCACGTCGTCACCGCGGGCGCTCCTGACCGCGACGGGCTTTGCGTACGTCGGCTGGGTGTTCTTCGCGCTCCCGCTGTACTTCTCCGGGCTGGCGCTCGACCTGCCGGTGCCGCTGTTGCTCGTCTTCTTCGTCGTTCCGGCGAGCACGCTCGCCGGGATGGTGCCGACGCCGGGCGGGCTCGCCGCCGTCGAGGGGGCGCTCGTCGGCCTCGTCGTCGCGCTGACGGCGCTTTCGGCCGCCGACGGGCTGGCCATCGCGACGGTGTACCGGATCGCGAGCTACTGGTTCGCGCTCGCGGTCGGCGGGGTCGCCGCGCTCTGGGTGCTCGCCCGCGTTTAACGCAGGTCGCGGCTCCGTTCCCACGCGCGTAGCAACCCAGTCAGCGTCCGCGTTACCGGGACGTCGATCCCGTGCTCGGCCGCCCGGTCGACGACGTGGCCGAGTATCGCGTCGACCTCCGTCCGCCGTCCCTCGCGGACGTCCTGGTACATCGAGGACTCGTTGTCGGCCGTCGCCGTCGCCACGTCCTCGACAGCAGCCAGTGCGACTCGGTTCGGGAGTCCGATATCTTCGGCGCGGGCGACTCGGGCGGTTTCGCGGGCCGCCGCCCTTGCGAGGTCGTTCGCCGGGCCGTCGAGCAGCTCCCCGTTCTCGACGCGGGCGAGCGCCGTGACCGCGTTGATACCGGCGTTGACCGCGAGCTTCTCCCAGAGCCGACGCGGCATGTCGTCAGCAACGGTGACGTCGAGGTCCGCCCGGCGGAACGTACGGGCGACCCGTGCCGCGGCCGCGGAGTCGCCGCCCTCGTGCGGCCCGACGGCCAGCTCGCCGACGCCGGTACACTCGACGCGGCCAGGCTCCCGGAGCACCGCGCCGTACGTCGCAGTGCCGGCGAGGACGGGACAGTCCAGCCGCTCGGCGAGCGTCGCCTCGTTGCCGACCCCGTTCTGGAGCGAAAGCGCGGCGTCATACTCGCCGGTCGCCAGGTCGCGGGCGGCGGTGGGCGTGTCGAACGCTTTCACCGTCACGACGGCGAGGTCTGCCGTCAGTCCAGTCCCGTCGGTTGTCGCGGCCGGTCGAACGTCGAGCGACACCGTGCCGTCGACCGAGAGCCCCGACTCGCGGACCGCACGGACGTGTGGGTCGCGCCCGACCAACGTCACCTCGTGCTCCTGCGCTAGGAGGCCGCCGACGAGGCTGCCGAGGCTCCCCGCGCCGTAGACGACGATATCCATACCGCCCCCGACGCGTCCGGCGGTAATCAGACTGCCGACGTAGTCAGTCCTCCGTCCAGTACATCAGCGCCTCCCTCTCGGAGCCACAGCCGGGACAGCGGTCCGGGAGGCCGCCGCTGATCTCCCCCATCTCGCCGCACTCAGTACAGCGCCACATCAGCTCGGCTTCGCCGAAGTCGTGGCCGGAGCGCGCGTGCTCGACGCTCAGCCCCTCGACGCCGTCCCGGGTCGTCACGAAGAAGCCGCCGCGCTCGAACCCGCGGATGTTGCCGAGCTTTTCGCCCTCGTCATCGTAGACGGTCTGACCGATGTCGAGGCGGTTAACCTCCTCTTCGGCCTCTGCGTCCCCTTCCGCTGCCGGTGTCTCCCCCTCTCCAGACATACCCGATCCTACCGCGGCGATTCGCATAAACGTGGGGCGAACTGCCGTAACAGAGCGAACAGGCGACGTGTCCGTTCGCGGGGCGGGTCGTCGCACATCCGCCTCGGCCGCCCCGCGGCGATGGGTCAGGTCACGGCGGCGCTGGCCGCGGCTTCGAATAAAAGGGTTCGCTCGCGGGACTCACATGAAGTCCGCGATGCCAGTCTGCTTGTTTTTGTCGTTCTCGAAGATGCTCTCAAGTGATTTTTCGAGCACCTCCAGCCGCTGTTTCGTGTAGTCGCGGGTGCCGTACTCCTCGGCGACCTGGATCGCGGTGTCCATGTACTTGTTCACCGACCCCTGGTGGACGGTGAGGTTCACGTCGCCGCCACACTCCCGGCAGTCGCCCGACAGCGGCATCCGGCGGTACTTCTCGCCGCAGTCGAGACAGCGCGTCTCCTGCCGGGAGAACGCCCGGAGGTTCCCGATGAGGTCCGGCAGGAAGTGGAACTCGATGACGCGCTCGGCCACGTCCGTCTCGTCGACGGCCCGGAGCTTCCGGGACAGCTCCAGCTGGGCGTCCATCTTGTCCATCATCGAGCCGAGCGTCTTGTACGCCGACAGGTCCGGCCCCATCGCCAGGTCGGTCGTGTCGTGGGTGTGGTCGAACCCGGCGTACTCCCGGTCGGTGCCGAGGGTGTCCTCGGCTATCTCCACGTCGACCTCGCCGGGGTCGGCCATCTCGCGGGTCGCCTCGTAGAACTCCCTGGAGTACTGCGAGACCACGTCCATGTTGTGGGCCTCGTCGTCGATCTCCGAAGGGTCGATGCGTGAGGACATGACCAGCGGCGCGTCCATCTGCCCGCCGCGCTGGTCGGGCAGGTACGACTTGCTGAAGTTGAGCAGGCCGTCGAGCAACAGCATCACGCAGTCTTCGTCGCCGTCGCACTGCTTCTGCGAGGTGTCGTTCGCTATCAACGAGTGTGTCCCTTCGACGGTGAGACAGTACGTGTGGTCGGTGTCGGCCTCGACGTACTCGACGTCGGTGACTTCGTCGACCAGATACTCTCCACTCCCCCCGTCGAAGACGCGCCGTCCCAGGGGTTTGATCGCTTCGACCTGTGTGGTCAGTCGGTTCTGCTTTCGCGACAGGTGGAAGCCTACCTTTTCGGCGAACCGGACGGCGTCCGACGAGGAGACGTGAAGCACGTACGACTTCGCCGACATCGGAACGTCGCTCTCGTAGAACTCGGGGAAGTTCCCGCTGAGTGGAACCGGATCCGAGGTTCTGACGCGCGCCGAGATCCCCAGCCGGGTGAGTAGCGCGAGCATGTCTTCCTTCAGCGTCCGACTTATTGTCGTTGCCGAAACCTTCAGCGAGTCTTTTTCCACGGTGCCATCGCCGCTGAAGTATCCGCTGAGGTACGCGGCGACGATATTGTCGGGGGCATCGAAGATACATTCTGGAACGCGTTTATTCGCAGCGCCCGTTCCACAGTCGAGCACCGTCTCGAAGAACAGTCGCGGTAACCGTCCCGAGACGGTGACTTTGTACTCGTTTTCGCGGTACGGTTCGACCCCGAGTCTGGCCCGAAACGTGTCGACGAAGAATTCCCGTGCTTCCGTTTCGACCCCGGAGACGGTCGTCTGATGGATCGTGCCTTTGGGTGTTGCCTGCTCACGAGTGAACCCCTCCGCGGCGAAGTATCCTAAGAGCGTGGCGAGGTCCGCATCGAGATCGACGATCCTGTCGATTTCGGCGGTGTCCCGCTTCATCCCAAGGGTGACATCGTCCGGGACACACTCGGAGACAGCGGCCGGTGACCCGAGCAGGTCGATAAGTAGCGACGCCGGGAAACTTCCTCGATAGACGTAATTACTCAACGCCTTCTTCGTGAGACCGAGGAATTCGGCAGTGCTCTTCAGCGGATAGAACTCCCCGTCCCAGTGGTCCGCGAGTTCTTCTGTGAAAAGGTCGTAGAGTTCCTCTTTGTCCAACCCCTTCACCATGAGTGACTCGTGGGGAACCTCGTCGCTGGTGAGGAACTCTTCGAGCAGGTCGAATCGAACATCCGAACCGGGCACGTCTACCTCCGCCGGAGTCACCAGCGAATCGGACGACGTAATCTCGCTTGCTCGCTTTGCCGCGAGTCCGTCCTCATCGAAGACATGCACATCGTGGTCCGGCGTGACAGTGATCTCCCGACCGCTGCGAGTTTCGATCTCGACGAGGTGGTCGGGAGAGCGGTGTTTCGACAACGCCTCGACCGGTTTCTGCACTATCTCTCCGTCCTCGTCCAGTGACGGAACACGTACGTCGCCGTCTAACTCCTGCACGAGCGTTCCGAAGTCGTCCACATCCGGATCGTGGAGCCGGTTCTCCACGAGTTCACGGATCGCCTCGTAGTGCCACTGTCCTGCCTCGTCCTCGTACCAGACCTTCGTTTCGGGATGGAAGCAGTTCCGCCGCTTCGAGGCGTGGAAGAACGGATGCGCGTACCCCACCGCCGCGCTGGTGAAGCCGATCACGCGGCCCACGACGGCCGCGCTCGTGTGGGGGGCCATCCCGAACACCAGTTCGCCGACGAGGTCGTCGCGCTCGTCCAGTTCGTAGTAGGGGTCGAGGTCGTAGAACTGCGCCAGGAGGTCGTCGACGAAGTCGGCGGTCTTCAGGAGGTGTTCGGCCGCACCGTCCGAGAGGACGACGTCCTGCACCTTCAGTTCGACCAGCTGGTCGTCGTGCTGGAGCGGGTCGCCGTGGATGTCCTCGTCGTAGCCCAGTTGGCGGAACTGGTCGACGGTGACGTCGAGTTCGGCGGGGCGGACCGAGGTGACCGGGAGGTCCGTCATGTCGTAGCGGACGGTGCCGTCCTTGAACGCGGAGACGCCGTGTTTCGACCGGAGGATCCCCTTGTCGACCGCTTCGGGCGTCTTGTTCGTCGAGGTGAGCCCCTTGACGCCTTTGAGGATGTCGAAGGCGTTCTCGCGCTCGCCGACGCGTTCCAGGGCCTCGCGGTACTCGGCGTGAACGTCGACGACTCGGGACTCGACGGAGGTGCCGTCGACCTCGCAGCGCGAGCAGTGGACGCGCCCGGCCTCGTCGGGCTCCAGCTCCTGCTCACAGCTCGGACACTCGTAGTGCGGTTCGGTGTGCGCGCCGCAGTCGGGGCACTTCGGGCGGAACGTCTCGCCGCCGCAGCCGGGACACTCGCGGCGGCCGACCTCCACCTCGACCTCGCCGGGGGTGTCGGACATGGAGTCGGCGTGGCCCGCGGCGGCGGCCACGTCGCGCTGGCTCCCGCCGGCCTCGCCGATGGGGAAGAGGGTGTGGACGGCGGGGCTGAGTTCGCGGGACTCCGACTTCTCCGGGCGGCCCATGCGGTTGCCGATACGCGTGGGCGCGCGCTCGCGGACGGTGAACGGCGCGACCTCGTTGACCGCCTTCACCGCGTTGTCCCAGTCGCGGGCCTCGGGCGAGAGGTCGTCCCACGTCCGGTCGAGGGTTTCGGTGAGGCCGAGCGAGCGGACGAGCGGCCGCCAGACCGGGACGGTTACCGCGTCCGATTCCTGTCGGTGTTCGACGAGCAGCGCCTCCAGCGCCGCCCGGACCGGGTCGGCGTTCTCGACGAGCAGGTCGCCGTCGACGACCTCGCCGGCGGCGACGGCGTCGGCGAGCGCCTCGAACTCCGCGACCGTGAGGTCGTGCCAGAGATAGGTGTACGCCGGGTGGAGCGGGGCGTCGTACTCGGTCGCCCATTCGACCGCCTCCTCGGGGTCGGGGTCCTCCAGGTCGACGCGGACCGAGTCGGCCATCGCCTGCACGTCGGCGGCGGTGTCCTCGAACTCCTGGACCCACCACTCGAACGCGTAGGCGGCGGGAGCAAGGGGGTGGTTGTTCTCGACGAACTCGCCGTAGTTGACGAGGTACTCGCCGAGGTCGAGTATCTTCTCGACGCCGTTCCGGATCTCGAGGGCCTCCTCGGGGTCGTCGATCCGGCGCACGTCGCCGTTGGCGAGGCGGACGGTCGGCCCCTCGATTGAGTCGACCGGGACGACGCCCGCGGCCTTGCCGGGGCGCTCGGTCTTGATCTGCGTCCCGGTGGCGAGGAAATCGTCGACGAGGTGCATCGTCGCCGGGTGGACGCCGGCGGTCGCGAACCCGTGGTTGCGCGCGCGGCCGTAGCGCAGGCGGAAGCCGCCGGTTTCGCTCGGGTGTGAGAAGACCGGGCGGCCAGCGATGAGGTCGCGCAGGAACTTCCAGGACTCGTCGACGCGGGGCGGGCCGTCCGGCTCGTTGGTGCCACCGTCGTCGCCCTCGGCGGCCTCGCCGTCCGACTCGTCATCGGAGTCCCCGTCGGCGTCGCCGCCGTCGTCACCTTCCTCGTTCCCGATGGTGCCGTCGATGAGGTCCTGGAGCCACGGCCAGTCGACCTCGTCGAGGTTGCGCGTGTAGCGCTGGATCTTCGGGGCCTTCAGCGCGATCCCCTCGGCGAGGACGAGACACATCCCGCCGCGGGGGTTGTTCGTGTCGACCCGTTCGAGGTCGCGGAAGCCGGACACCTCCTCGTCGCCGGTCGGCTCCCCGTCCAGCATGATTGGGACGTGCTCGGCGATGAACTTCGACTCCTTGTCCTTCGGGGAGTACTGGAGCCCGGTCTCGTCGTCGTACAGCGACACCTCCTCGGCGTAGCGCTCGACCTCGTCGTCCCGGGCCCTGTACTCGTCGACGCCGATGAGCGCGCGGGTGTAGTCCGCGACAAGCACCGAGAGGGCCTGCGCGGTCCCGCCGGCCGAGCGGATCGGGCCGGCGTAGTACACGTTGACGAACTCCGTGCCGTCGTCGTTCTCGAGCAGTTCGACGCGGTCGATCCCCTCGATGGGGGCGGCGACGACGCCCTCGGTGAGCAGCGCGACGGCGGTGCGGACAGCGCCCTCGACCTTGCCGGCCTTCGTCTCGTAGTCGCCGACGCGGCCCTCCGCGAAGTCCTTCGCGAGTTCGAGCGCCGCCTCCTCGCGGCTCATCTCGCCCTCCAGTTCGCGCACGCGCTCGGCCACGCCGTCGATCCCGAGGATGTTCTCGACGCGGTCGGCCATGTCCTTGGCGACCGGGATTTCGACCTTGGTCTCGGGGTCGTGGCCCTGTTCGCGGGCCGCGCGGGCGACTTCGAACGCGTCGTCGAGGCCGGATTCGAGCCGTTCGAAGTACCGTTCGTCCTCGGGCCGCATCTATAACCAGAGGTCCAGGTCGGTGGTCTCGTCGTGCTCGCGCTCCAGCGTCGTGTCGAACGTCCGCATGTACACCTCGCCGGCGAAGACGGTGGCGGCGTTCAGGTGCCCCGCGAGCGCCTCGCCGTCGGGCCGCGAGAGCGTCGCGTGCGTGTGCGCGAACCTATCCCCGTTGAGCCACGAGACGTTGCCGACGCAGCCGGCGACCTCCAGGTGTTCGTCGAACTCGACCGGTTCGTACTCGAACGTCTCCTGGTCGTAGAACCAGACCTCCGCGTCCTGTACGGCTCCCATCGCGGCGAACCAGGCGGCGTCGGCGTCGGCCTCGGCGGCGAGCCCCTCGATCTCCTCGCGCCAGTCGGCCCCGTTGTCGAGTCGAGCCAGATACTCCCCCGTGGTCTCGACCTCGCGGTATTGCATACCAACTGGAAGCGTCGGCCAGGGCAAAAAAGGTGCGTATCCCGGGAGGTCCGCTCGCGCCTACAGAGCTACGCCCAGGAAATCACCCGAAAGCGGCCGGGCGGACGGCGAGGACCCGGAACGGGCCGAGCCGTCCAACCCGGGGAAGGGCAGGCCGTCGGCTGTGGTCGTTGTTGGGTCGAAGCGATCGAGCATACGGCGGCTTTGCCGCCGTTTCACCGCCGGAGCGGGGCGAAGCCCCGCGGAGGCGGCCTTTTTCATCGAAGTTTTTGCACCGAGCGGTTCGCCGGAGGCGAACCCGAGGTGGAAAAAGTTCGTCGTTTCAGCGCCAGGCCGGAAGTGTCGGCGCGTCGTCGACGTGTACCGAAAGCCAGGCACCGTCCTCGCTGATGTCGGCGATGACGTACTCCTGGCTGCTGCCGTCGCCGTCGACGGCACCCATAACTTCAGCATCGTCGGCGGGGTCGTCCGGGCCCGACGGGTGGGTCGCCATGGGAATGTTTAATTTTCAGTCAGTTATAAACGCGTCGGAACGACAGAGACATTCACTGGTTATGGTGTTAACGGAAACTACCAAACAACTACGATTGTAGTTATCAGCTGGTCTCATTTCCCGGAACCCCAGTCCCTGCCCCCGTCTCATAACGGAAAATTTAAACTGGTAGATGCGAAAGGGGGGTTTGGGATGACAGATAATGACACTACCCGCCGTCGATTCCTGCAGGCGACCGGCGGGGCTGCGGCAGCCGTAGCGCTGGCCGGTTGTTCCGGCGGCGGCGGCGGAGACGAAACCGACACCGACACCGACACGCTCACCCAAGCCTCGGAAACGGAGACGTCGACTCCGGAACAGGAGCAAAGCGACAAGACGTACAACGTCATCAATTCGACCCTGACGACCCTTGACCCCGTCGCGAGCACCGACGAGGCGTCGAGTATCGTCATTCACAACCTCCACGACGCACTGACGAACTACGTCAACGGCACGACGACGACCGAGCCGCTGCTCGCCGAGAGCGTCGAGACCAACGATGACGGCTCGGTGCTCACGTTCAACCTCCGTTCCGACGCCACGTTCAACGGCGACTACGGCAACGTGACCGCCTCGGACGCCGTTTACTCGCTCGAACGGCTCGCGCAGTCCGACAACTCGCGTCGCGCCGGCTTCCTGCTCGGCGACCTGGGTGTCGAGCACGAGACCGACAGCGACGGCAACTACGTCCCCGGCTCGATCGCCGTCGAGGCCGAGGACGAGTCGACGCTGACGATGAGTCTCGCGCAGCCGTTCCACGCGACGATGGAGATGCTGGCGTACGACCCGTTCTCGGTCATTCCGGAGGGCATCGTCGGCGACATCGAGGGGTACGAGGGCGAGATGGAATACGAGACGTTCGCCCAGAGCGGCTCCATCGGCGCTGGGCCGTTCACGCTGGACACGTGGAGTTCGGGCAGCGAGGTCATCATCAACGCCCGCGACATCGACGACTACCACGGTCCCGGTCCGTACATCTCGTCGGTCAACTGGCAGATCATCGAGGACGCCAACGCGGCGTACACGTACTCGGTGATCAACCGGAACGCCGACAAACCGAGCATTCCGAACGCACAGTACGACGCCGGCAAGGTTTCCATCGAAGGGCGTGACAGCCAGGGCCGCCAGTACGGGACGTACGGTCCCCTCGAGAACGACCTGACGGCGAACTACTACCGGGTCGAGCAGCTCACGACCTACTACATCGGCTTCAACGCCGCCGAGGTGCCGAAGTTCGTGCGCCAGGCCGTGGCGTACGTCACCAACCAGAGCCAGATCGTCAACGAGGTCCTCAGCGGCCCCGGGAAGACGGCGTCGCACTTCACGCCGCCGAACATCTACCCCGGCGGCGCGAACGCCTACCTCGAACACGAGTCGAACTACCCGTACGGGCTCGACGAGACCCGCATCGGCGAGGCGCGCTCCATCATGGAGGAGAACGGCTACAGCGAGGACGACCCCTACGAGGTCACGTTCACTCGCTACGCCGGCAGCCAGTTCTTCACGGACGTGGCGAACATCCTCCGCGACCAGCTCGCCTCCGCCGGCGTCCAGCTCAACCTCGAGGAGGCCCAGTTCAGCACGCTGACCGAGCGCGGTCGCAACGGCGACCTCGACATGTACACGCTCGGCTGGGGCGCGGACTACCCCGCACCGGACAACTTCCTGAAGCTGCTGAACCCGCCGAACACGGACACGTCGCAGTCGGCACCCCTCAGCTACCTCAACTGGGACGCCGACGAGAGCGAGGCGGCCCAGCAGGCTGCCGAGGCCTGGCAGAAGTTCAAGGAGAACCCCGCTCCCGAGGCCGGGCAGGAGGCCCGTAACGAGGCCTACGTCACGATGGAGGAGGCCAACTGGGAGGACGTGATGTTCCTCAACATCTTCCACCCGATCGTCGAGAAATACTCCTACGACTGGGTCGACAAGCCCCGCGTCGGCGCGATGGGCGGCTCGTCACAGAAGGAGTCCAGAGTCCGCATCGAGGACCGCGAATAACTCGGCTTCGCGGCCGTTTTTTCCGTACGTGAACGAACGTACCGCCGTCCGTTTCGAAGCGGAACGCAAATAATGCCCGAACGAACAAACCGTTATAACGATGAATACAGACAACGCGGAGCATAGGGTAATACCATGAGTCGTTGGTCGTACCTCGGCAAACGACTGGTCCTGTCGATCCCCGTCATCCTCTTTGGGGTCACAGTGACCTTCATCGCGATCCGGATGGGACCGATCGACCCCGTCGCCGCGGTGTACGGACAGAACGCGGACCCCGACGACATGGCACGCCTGCGGCAGAACCTGGGGTTGAACCAGCCGCTCTGGCAGCAGTACATCGACTTCGCCTGGGACCTGTTCCGATTCGACCTCGGCCAGTCCTGGGTGATTCAGGCGGGCCGGAGCACCGAGTCCCTGATCTGGTCGCGCGCCCCCCGGACCATCTGGATGGGCTTCTGGGCCATCCTGATCCCGCTTTTCATCGGGATCCCGCTGGGCTTTTACGCCGGCCTGAACCCCAACACTATCGGTGACTACTCGGCCTCCTTCGGCGGCATCGTCTGGCGCGCCATGCCGAACTTCTGGCTGGCCGTGCTGCTGCTGGTCGGGCTCTCACGGTCCGAGGACATCCTCTTTGGCTTCAACTGGAAGCAGTTCATCGTCCACACACCGGTGGTGATCGGTACCAACGAGTTCCAGGCCGCCTGGGACGGTCTCAGAGCGGGACAGATAGAACCCGTCCAGTGGGTCAAAGCGACGAAACAGATACTCCCCGCCGCCGTCGTCCTCGGCTCCGCGTCGATGGGCAACGAGATGCGTATCGGTCGGACCGCGATGCTCGAGACGAAGAACTCCAAGTACGTGGAGATGGCGAAGGCGAAGGGAGTCCCCGACCGCGTGCTCGTCTGGAAGCACATGTTCCGTAACGCCCTGATCCCGCTCGTTCCGGTCATCACGGCCGAGGCGGGGCTGCTGCTCGGTGGCTCCGTGCTCGTCGAGACGGTGATGGCGATAAACGGCATCGGGCAACTGTTCTTCCGGGCGCTGGTACAGGGTGATATGCCCGTCGCAGGGGCGTTGATGTACATCTTCATCCTCCTGCTTGTCTTCATCAACATCATGCAAGACCTGCTGTACACCATAATCGACCCACGGGTCGGCTACGAGAGTCAGTAACGATGAGCCGCTACACTACCGACACCGACGACGTATCGCTTCGAGAACGCGTCCGGTCGAACCCATCCCCGGCGCTTCGCTGGCTGGCCGTCGCAGCGGTCCTCTTTGCGCTGCAGGCGGGTGCCGTGTTCGGGGCGATGATGGAACTGCCGCCGTGGAACGGGATCGCCGAACGGCTGTTCGGTCTCCCGGTGGTCGCACTGCTGGAACCCGTCGGTGCGGCCCTCGCCGCCGCCGGCGACAGGCTCGCTGATATCCCCACCCTGCTGTCCCGCGAGCTGATCCCGAACCGCGGCCACCGGGTCCCCGGTGGGCCGATCTTCGAGACGACGGTCGCCGGGTTCAACATCGTCTACTGGCAGTGGGACGGGACGTTCCTCGGCCTGCCGGCGGCGATCGCGTGGGCCATCCGCGTCGCGGTCGTCTACATCTACGCGTTCGTCTGGCTCGCGTGGCTCTGGAAGGGGTATCTCGTCTTCCGTGAACACTACCGCTACGCCAACTGGACGCCGGCTGACGACATTGTCGACCGGATGCGGACCCACCGCTGGGGCCAGTTCGGCTTCATCGTCATCACGCTGTTCGTCGTGATGGCTATCTTCGCCCCGGCGCTCGGCCCGACGACCGTCGAGGAGAACATCCGGACGCCGTACAGCTACGAGACGGAGTATCTCGACAAGGAGACCGGTGAAGTCAGGTCGACGCTTATCGGGAACGCGAACCTCGGCTCCCGCTCGCGCGGGGCCGGCGACGAGAACTACGGGATCGGAACGTACGACAGCTTCGACAGGTGGCACCCGTTCGGGACATTGAGTAACGGAAAAGACCTGTTTACCTTCATCGCCACCGGGGCGAGAACGTCCCTGTTCATCGGTATGATCGCCATCGGCATCTCCTCGTCCATCGCGTTCGCGCTGGCGATGGTCACCGCATTCTACAGGGGTGCTGTGGACCTCTCGGCGGTGCTGATAAGCGACTCGATCCAGGCGATGCCGCGGCTGCTGGTCCTGATCGGGGCCGCGGTGATCTTATCAGGGACATGGATAGACGAAATATACAACGGAGGGTTCCTCCTGGCGGTGCTGTTCGGCGCGTGGGGGTGGCCCGGACTGTGGCGCGCGGTGCGTGGGCCGTCGCTACAGGTCGTCCAGCGTGAGTGGGTCGACGCCGCGAAGAGCTACGGGCAGACGCCACGCCGGATCATGCAAAAGCACATGGCTCCCTACGTCATCGGCTACCTGCTCATCTACGCGTCGATGAACCTCGGCGGGATCATCATCGGCACGTCCGCGCTGTCGTTCCTCGGGCTCGGCGTCACCGCGCCGACGCCCGAGTGGGGCCGTGCCATCGACATGGGACAGGACTACGTCGCAACCCAGTCCTGGCACATGTCGATCATTCCCGGCGTGCTCATCGTGATCGTCGTGACCGCGTTCAACGCGCTCGGTGACGGCATCCGCGACGCGATCGACCCGCAGAGCGACGACGGCAGCGCCAGCGGCGAATCCGCCGCGGCGGGTGGTGGCGCATGAGCCAGACCATCCAGCGGTCCGAGCGGGACACGTCGTACCCGCTGCTCGCTGTCGACGACCTGCAGACGTCGTTCTTCACCGACAAGGAGACGATCCGCGCCGTCGACGGCATCTCCTTCGACATCGAGAGCGGCGAGACGGTCGGGATCGTCGGCGAGAGCGGTTCCGGAAAGAGCGTCACCGCACGGTCGATCATGGGGCTCATCGAGGACCCCGGCCGCATCCTCGAAGGGAGCAGCATCCGATACAGCAACCCCGAAACTGTCGAGCGGTTCGCCCGGAACTACACGGACGCGACGGTCGACGTCGCGCCCGGCGAGCGGATCCCCGCCGACGAGGACGGGTTCATCGCGCTGGCCGAAACCGAGGGCAGCGGGAGCGACGTAACCGTCGACTCCGGGTACGTCGACCTCGCACGAGCGCCCGACGAGGCCGTCCACGACATCCGCGGTGGCGACATCGCGATGGTGTTCCAGGACCCGCTGTCGAGCCTCAACCCGGTGTACACCGTCGGCAACCAGATCAAGGAGTCGCTGCGGCTCCACCGGGGACTCCGCGGGCAGGAGGCCACCGAGGAGGCGGCGAACCTGCTCGAGGCCGTCGGCATCCCCGACGCCAACCGACGGCTCAAGGAGTACCCACACCAGTTCTCCGGCGGGATGCGCCAGCGCGCGGTGATCGCCACGGCGCTTGCCTGCGACCCGGACCTGCTCATCTGCGACGAGCCGACGACGGCGCTGGACGTGACGATCCAGGCCCAGATCCTCGACCTCCTCAAGGAGTTGCAGGCGGAGCGGAACCTCGGTATCATGTTCATCACGCACGACATGGGCGTGATCGCCGAGATCACCGACCGGGTCAACGTGATGTACGCGGGCGAAATCATCGAGAAGGCACCGGTCGCGGAGCTGTTCGAGAACTCCCGGCACCCCTACACCGAGGGGCTGCTGGGGTCGATCCCCGGCCGGAACGTCGGTGCGGACCGCCTGAAAACGATCGAGGGGGACGTACCGACGCCCAACGAACCGGCGACCGACTGCCGGTTCGCGCCGCGGTGTCCGAAAGTGTTCGACGAGTGTACGAAGGTCCACCCCGAGCACGTCTCGGTCGGACGGGAGTCCGAACACCACACCACGGCCTGCCTACTCTACCCCGAGGATATGAGCAGAGGGGAGGCGGTCAACGAACACGAGCGACTGGGCGACGACCCGGAGGTGAGTTCCGATGAGTGAACAAGCGTACGGCGACCGGCAGACGGAAGTGAGCACGGAGCAGCGCTCCGGCGAGACACTCGTCGACGTCGACGACCTGAAGACGTACTACGGCAGCGAAGGCGGGCTGTTCGGCGGGAAACCGGTCAAGGCCGTCGACGGCGTCAACTTCACGATCGAGAAAGGCGAGACGCTCGGCATCGTCGGCGAGAGCGGCTGCGGGAAGACGACGCTGGGGCGGACGCTGATCCAGCTCGAATCGGCGACTGACGGGCAGGTGAACTACGCGGGAACTGACATCACGACCCTGGACGGGAAGGAGCTCAAGGAGTGGCGGCGCAACGTCCAGATGGTGTTCCAGGACCCCGACTCCAGCCTCAACAACCGGATGACCGTCGGCGAGATCATCCGGGAACCGCTGGACGTCCACGACTGGCCGACGTTCGAGGTCGGCGTGCAGGGCGTCGAGAACGAGCGCGCCACCGTCGAGGGCGAGATGGTGCGCCACGTCGCCCAGGCGAAGTACGAGGACAGCGACATCGTCGTCACGCCCGAGGCCGAGATCGTCCACCTGCGCGAGAGCGCCCCGATCGAAAGCTCGGAGCTGACGATCACGGCCACGGAGCGCGACGACGGGGTCACGGTCGAGGTGTCCGTCTCGAAGTCGCGCTCCCAGCTACGCCGTCGACGCGTGCGGAGCCTGCTCGAAACCGTCGGCCTGCAGGAGGAGCACTACTTCCGGTACCCCCACCAGTTCTCCGGCGGCCAGCAGCAGCGCGTCGGGATCGCCCGGGCGCTCGCGCTCGAACCGGACTTCGTCGTCCTCGACGAGCCGGTGTCGGCGCTGGACGCCTCCGTGCAGGCGAAGATCCTGAACCTGCTCGAGGACCTTCAGGAGGAGTTCGGACTCACCTACCTCTTCATCGCCCACGACCTCTCCGTGGTGCGGCACATCTGTGACCGCGTCGGCGTGATGTATCTGGGCAACATCATGGAGATCGGCGAGACGGAGGAGCTGTTCGAGAACCCGTCGAACCCGTACACGCACTCGCTGCTGTCCGCGATCCCCGAGCCGGACCCGACGATCGAGAAAGACCGGATCACCCTGCGCGGGACGCCCCCGAGTCCGCGGGACCCGCCGGCGGGCTGTCCGTTCTCGACGCGGTGCCCGATGAAGGTCCGGCCCGACGAGTTCGCCGACCTCGACGACGAGGTGTGGACCGCGATCGAGGTGTTCAGGGAAGTCCTCCGCGAACGGGCGCGGGCGGAGCGGACGACCGTCGAGCGGGTCAAGGAGTTCCTCGACATGGACACCCGCTTTGCGAGCATCGACGAGATCACCGAGGAGCTGTTCGGCGACCTCGACGTGCCGTCGTCGGTCCAGACCCACGTCAGCGAGGCCGCCTCGAAGGTGGCAGACGGCGAGGAGGAAGCCGCCAAGGAGTACCTGGCCGAGCAGTTCGGCAGCGTCTGTGACGAGGAGTATCCGACCCCGCGCGAGGTGAGCACGACCGGGCGGACGAGTCGCTGTCACCGTCACGACGCCGAGTACACGGAGCCGAGCCAGCTCGAACAAGGGCTCGGCGACTGATGGCACGCCGCGGCACTCCCGTCTGGCTTCGTCGGGGCGTCGACGGGCTGGTGTACGCCGTCGCGCTCACGGCCGTCACGTTCGGGGTCGGAGCGGCCGTCGCCTTCGCCGCCAGCTACGGCTGGACCGGGGTGAAGTACTGGCTGTTCTTCGTCGGCTGGGTGCTGCTCGGCTACGGGGGGCTGAAGCTCCGGCCGCGGAAGGCCTGGAAGGACCCCTCGGAGACGGGCGTCGACGACCAGTCCGTCGAGTCCCGCTTCGAGTCCGCCACCCGGCGGATCGTGCCGGACAGCGTCGCCGTCCCGGCGGTCGACCGGTGGTCGGGCGGCGCGCGGCTGTTCCTCGGGGGCGTGTTCGTCCTCGTGACATCGATCGCCATGGAGTTCCTGTTCGGCGTCGGGGGGTGACGGCGCGGCGGTCGCCCGTCCGGTATAACAACAGGTTTACCCCGGACGATAATCAGAAACGAGTATGCGAGACGCAGACGACCCGAACGACGGCCCCGAGGAGTTCGACGCCCCGGGTGCGCCGGAGGAGCTGTCGGCCGGCGCCGACATCCACAAGAACGCCTGGAGTCAGACGATAGACGACATGCAGGCGCTCGGATCGGAACTCCGGGACGAGGGCTGGGAGACGGTCATCACGTCGCTCGCGGTCGACACCGCACCGGAACCGCCGGAGGACGGCCCGGAGGGACGCTGGGGGCTGGTCCACGTGGTGCCCGACAACAACGCCGAGCCCATCCAGGAAGCCGTCGCGGCCGGCGAGTTCCCGAAGTTCGACGTGTTCCGTGCAACCGCGGAGGGTCGGATCTTTCTGGTGACCCAGCTGCTCGACCCGGAGACGAAGACGGCCGTCCTCGTCGCGGGGAACTTCCAGCGCCGGCTGGCACGCGGCGCGGTCAGGACGGCGATGGAGCACGACGAGTTCTACACCCACCTCCAGACGCTCGACGGGACCCACCTCGGTTCGTTCCGTCACGAGAGCTACGAGAAGTTCTTCCCCGAGGCCGACCGCCTCGTCGACGTCGATCCCGAGGTCTGACACCGTCGGCGGTACGTTCCCGGAGACAGTCGCCATCACGAGTGAAATCGACCACGCGAGCACAGCCGGCGGCAAGCGGCCGTTCGTAGGGTACAAGAGGGGAGAAGTCCTACCCCGCGGGTATGAACGTCGCTGACGCGATGACTCCCCGCTCGGAGGTCGTTACCGTCGAGGTTCCGGGGACCCGCGACGACGCGCTGGAGTACCTGCAGGAACGGTCGTTCTCGTCCGTCCCGGTTGTCAAACCGACCGACGGCCGGGAGGAGTTCCGTGGACTCGTCTCCCGCGAGTCGCTCATCGAGCGCCCCGACGAGGACCAGCTCGCCCTCCTGATGGACGACGGCGTGCCGACGACTACCCAGGACACCAGCCTGGAGGCCGTCGCCCATCTCATGGTGACCGAACGCGAGCGCCGCATCCCGGTGGTCGACGGCGAACTGGAGGGGATCGTCACCGTCACCGACGTGATCCGGGCGATGGCCGACGCGGACGTGGACGGCGACCGCGAGGTCGGCGAACTCGCCTCCCGGGACATCAACACCGTCTGGGCGGAGACCCCCCTGCCCGTCGCGGAACGGGAGATATTCTACGCGAACGTGCCGTACGCGGTCGTCCTCGGCGACGACGGGGCGATGACGGGCGTCATCACCGAGGTCGATATCCTGGACGTCGCCCGCGTGGTCGAGGGCGAGGCCGAGACCGGCGACAGCATCGCCAACCAGGACGACGACTGGGCGTGGGAGGGGATCAAGGCGGTCGGCAACCGCTATCTGCCGACGCGGAACGTCGAGATCCCGGCCGGCCCGGTCCGGGAGTTCATGACCGGCGACGTGGTGACGGTCACCTCCCGGAAGACGGCCCGCGAGGCCGCACAGGCGATGATCACAAACGACGTCGAGCAGATCCCGCTGGTCAGCGGCGACGACCTGGCGGGTATCGTGCGCGACGTGGACCTGCTGGGGGCGCTGTATGAGTGAGGCGATAAGCGAGGCGCTCGTCGAACTCGCCAAGCGCCGGGGCTTTTTTTTCCAGTCCAGCGGCGCGTACGGCGGCGTCTCCGGCTTCTACACCTACGGCCCGCAGGGCGCGTCGCTGAAGGAAAACGTCGAGGACGCCTGGCGCGACCGCTTCGCGGTCAAGGAGGGCCACATGGAGATCGACGCGCCGACCGTGATGCCCGAGCCGGTGTTCGAGGCGTCGGGCCACCTCGACGGCTTCGACGACATGCTCGTCGAGTGCCCGGAGTGTGCTGAGAGCCACCGGGCCGACCACCTCATCGAGGACAACACCGACATCGAGGAGGCCGAGAGCATCCCGCTGTCGGAGGTCGAGGACCTCATCGCCGAGCACGACCTCGTCTGCCCGGACTGCGGGACGGAACTGGCGGGCGAGCCGGTCGAGGACTTTAACCTGATGTTCGAGACGAACATCGGGCCGGGCACCAGCCAGCCGGGGTACCTCCGGCCGGAGACCGCGCAGGGCATCTTCGTGGAGTTCCCGCGGCTGAAGGAGTACGCCCGCAACCAGCTTCCGTTCGGCGTCACGCAGGTCGGCCGGGCGTACCGCAACGAGATCAGCCCGCGCAACTCGATCATCCGCGTCCGCGAGTTCACGCAGGCCGAACTGGAGCACTTCATCGATCCCGAAGAGGACGAGCCGCCGCTTTCGCGGGTCGAAGACGTCGAGGTGCGGCTGTACCCGGCAGCGGAACAGGAGGCCGACGACGGCGACTACGTCGAGACGACGGTCGGCGAGGCCGTCGCGGAGGGGATCGTCACCAGCGACTGGGTCGCCTACTACCTCGGCGTCGGCCAGCGGTGGTACGACCGGATCGGCGTCGACATGGACCGGTTCCGGTTCCGGCAGCACCTCTCGGGCGAGCGCGCCCACTACGCCGCGGACTGCTGGGACGCCGAGGCGGAGATCGACGGCGACTGGTTCGAGCTG
This sequence comes from Halostella salina, assembly GCF_003675855.1. Classification (NCBI taxonomy): domain Archaea; kingdom Methanobacteriati; phylum Methanobacteriota; class Halobacteria; order Halobacteriales; family Natronoarchaeaceae; genus Halostella; species Halostella salina. Next base: position 323,665 of record NZ_RCIH01000002.1, read on the forward strand.
ACCGGCTTCGCCTACCGGAGCGACTACGACCTCTCGAAACACGGCGAACACTCCGACGAGTCGTTTACCCTGTTCAAGCAGTACGACGAGCCGAAGACCGTCGAACGCGCGACCGTCGACCCCGATATGAGCTACCTCGGCCCGGAGTTCGGCGGGGCGGCGGGCGACGTGGCCGACGCGCTGGAGCGCAAAGCCGAGCGCGACCGGAGCGCGTTCGACGGCGACGAGGTGACCGTCGAAGTCGACGGCGACGAGCACGCGGTGCCCGTCGAGCAGACCGGCTTCGCGGTCGAGGAGGTCACGGAGGCGGGCGAGCACATCACGCCCCACGTCGTCGAACCGTCCTTCGGCGTCGACCGCGTGGTGTACACCGTGATCGCCCACGCCTACCGCGAGGACGAGGTCGACGGCGAGGCGCGGAGCTACCTCGAACTCGACCCCGAGGTCGCGCCGACGGTCGTCGGCGTCTTCCCGCTGATGGACAAGGACGGCATGGACGACCGCGCCCGCGAACTCGCCGCGGAGCTTCGCGAGGCCGGGCTGGAGGTCACGTACGACGACTCCGGCGCGATCGGGCGGCGCTACCGCCGGCAGGACGAGGTCGGCACGCCGTTCTGTGTCACGGTCGACTACGAGACGGTCGAGGACGGGGACGGCGCGGAGACGGTGACGGTCCGGGAGCGCGACAGTACGGCGCAGGTCCGCGTCCCGACCGACGACCTCGCGGAGACGCTGACCGCGTTGCGGGACGGTGACCGGACGTTCGACGAACTGACCGCGGCCGCCGACGCGGACTGATGGCCAACGAGATCGCTCGTCGGCTCGTCCACGCAAGCGGGGCGACGATCCCGGCGGCGTACGTGTTCGTCGACGCGATCACGTGGCAGTACGTCCAGTGGGTGCTGATCGCCGGGACGGCCCTGACGGTCGTGCTGGAGGCGCTCCGGCTGCTGGCCGGGCTGGAGTGGATCGTGTTCGACAAGCTCACGCGGGAGTACGAGCAGGACAACCTCGCCGGCTACGCGCTGTACGTGTTCGGCGGCACGCTGGTCGGGCTGGCCTTCGAGCCGCAGGTGGCCGTACCCGCAATGTTGATGCTGACGCTCGGCGACCCGGTGAGCGGGCTGCTCGGCTCGGGCGAACTGCGGACGGTCAAGCGCTGGCCGGTGCTGCTGGCGATGTTCGTCACCTGTTTCGCGCTGGCGTACCCCTTCCTGCCGATACACGCCGCGGCGATCGCCGCCGCGGCCGCGACGGTCGCGGACGGCGTCAAGCCCGTCGTCGCGAGCTACGTCATCGACGACAACATCACGATCCCCATCGCGGCGGCGCTGGCGGCCTTTGTCGTGCTGTAGCTACGCGCCGCCGATCCGCCGCCAGACCACGTCCGAGTAGGTCATCAGCGTCGTCCCGAGGACGCTCATCACGAGCACGTAGCCGACGGCGAGCGACGGGATCGTCTCCCGGAGTATCGGCGTTGCACCGCTCGCGGCCAGCGTGGCGATCACCAGCGAGAACTCGCCGCGGGTGACCATCCCCGCGCCGACCCGGAACGAGCGCCGGCCGTCCAGCCCGTACCGCCGCCCGCCGAGGTAGCCGCTGACGAGCTTCGTCGGCGTCGTCAGCACGACGAGGACGGCGACGATGCCGGCCGTCGCGGCCATCGCCGCCAGGTTCGTCTCCAGCCCGATCCAGAAGAAGAAGACCGCGGCGAAGAGGTCGCGGACGGGCATCAGCAGGTGTTCCACGTCGTCGCTGTGCTCGGTGCTCCCGACGGCCATCCCGACGAAGAAGGCCGCTACGGCCTCGCTGACGCCGATCTCCAGGGCGATCCCGCCGACGAGGACGGTGAGCGCGACCGCCCGGAGCAGCTGGAGTTCCTGGGTGTCGCCGTCGACGAGGCGTTCGACGAGCCCGGTGCCGTAGCGCGCGACGGCGAACAGGGCGAGCAGGAAGCCGGTCGCGACCGCGAGGTCGACGGCGACCGCCGAGGAGTCGCCGCCCCCGAGGACCGCGGCGGACATGACGGTCAGGTACACCGCGATGACCAGGTCCTCGAAGACGAGCGTCCCGAGCATCGGGTCGCTCTCGTCGTTGGCGATCCAGCCCAGGTCGATGAGCGACTTCGTGATGACGGCCGACGAGGAGATGTACACGATCCCGCCGAGGAACAGCGCCTCGACGGCCGACCACCCGAGCACGAGGCCGACTGCCACGCCGACGGGGAAGTTGATCACGAGGTCGATCGTTCCGGCGGCGGTGATCCGGTCCCGGCTGGCCAGCAGCCGGTCGATGCTGAACTCCAGTCCGAGGAAAAAGAGGAGGAAGACGATCCCGAGCTCCGCGAGGACGGTGATCACGTCGCCGGGAGCGACGTGCGGTGCGCCGACCCGTCCGAGCACGTCGGGCCCCACGAGAACCCCCGCGAGGACGTAGAACGGGATGACCGACTGGCCGACCCGGGTCGCGACCGCGCCGCCGACGGCGACCGCGGCGAACAGCGCACCGACCTCGACGAGGGGGGTCGCCGCCATCTACTCGCCGGCGACGAACGATTCGAGTTCGTCGTGCTCCTCGCGGGAGCCGACCGCGACCAGCGTATCCTCGGGCATGAGCGTCGTGTCGGGGCCGGGGTTGGTGATCGTCTCGCCGTCGCGCTGGATGGCGACGACCGACGCGCCTGTTTCCTCTCGGATCCCGGCGTCCTCGAGCGTCTCCCCCGCCACGGGCGACTCGGCGGGCACCTTCACCCACTCGATCAGCGACTCCTCGGAGAGCACGGTCTCGATGTCGTCGGTCTTGATCGGCTGGAAGTACGCGCCCTCCATGATCGTGCCGACCTGCCGGGCGAGCTTGTCGGACAGCTCGAACAGCTTCTCCGAGTCGGCGTCCGGATCCGGGCGGATGAACAGCTCCCGCTTGCCCGTGTTGTGAATGACGACCACCAGCCGGGATTCGTCGTCCAGGTCGACCTCGAACTTCTTCCCGACGCCGGGAAGGTCGCTCTCGTAGACGGCCATACCCGTCAATGGGTCGACGACCGCAAAAAGCCACCCCCGCCGGGCCGTGCTCGGTGCGGTCGACCCGACCCCGCCGCCGGACCACTTTCACTGCGCCATACGAACCCTTAACGGCGACGGCGACGTAGCCGGCCCCGATGGCCGCCACGGACGAGGAACCGGGCTACGTGGACCACCCGCTGCTGGCCCCGGAGTTCATCGAGCGCCGCCTCTACCAGATCCGACTCGCCGGGACCGCCGCCGAGGACCACACGCTGGTCTGCCTGCCGACCGGGCTGGGCAAGACCACCGTGAGCCTGCTCGTGACCGCCCGCCGGCTCGACGAGGTCGGCGGGAAGGCGCTGTTTCTCGCGCCGACGAAGCCCCTCGTCCAGCAACACGCCGACTTCTACCGCGAGGCGCTGTCGATCCCGGACGACGAGATCGTCGTGTTCACCGGCGAGGTCCGGCCGGACGACCGCGCCGCCCTCTGGGCGGACGCCCGGATCGTCATCGCCACGCCGCAGGTCGTCGAGAACGACTTGGTCGGCAACCGTGTCTCGCTGGCCGACGTGACCCACTGCACGTTCGACGAGTGCCACCGCGCGACCGGCGACTACGCGTACAACTACATCGCCGAGCGCTACCACGCCGACGCCGACGACCCGCTCGTCACCGGGATGAGCGCCTCCCCCGGAGGCGACGAGGAGGAGATCCTCGCGGTCTGCGAGAACCTCGGGATCCGCGAGGTGGAGGTGATGACCGAGGACGACGCCGACGTGGGCGAGTACACCCACGACACGGACGTGGACTGGAAGCGTGTCGACCTCCCCGACGAGGTCGAGGCGATCCGCGACGGGCTGAACGAGGTGATCGAGGACCGACTGGAGAAGCTGAAGGAGCTGGGTGTCACTCGCAAGACGAGCGCCGACCTCTCCGAGCGGGACCTCCAGGAGATACGGGGCGAACTCCAGCAGCTCATCGACAACGACCAGTCGGAGGGGTATCAGGGGATGTCCGCCCACGCCGAGATCCGGAAGCTCCGGACCGCAGTCACGTACGTCGAGACCCAGAGCGTCGAGGCGCTGCGGCGCTACTTCGAACGCCAGCGCCAGGCCGCCCGCTCCTCGGGCGCGTCGAAGGCGAGCCAGCGGCTCGTCTCGGAGCCGAAAGTGCGGGAAGCGATGCGGAAGGCAGAGTCCTACGACGGCCGCCACCCGAAGTTCTCGGAGGCCCGGCTGCTGATCGCCGAGACGCTCGGCATTGAGGACGGCGAACGCGTCATCGTGTTCACCGAATCCCGCGACACTGCGGAGATCCTGACGGAGTTCCTCGGCGAGCATTTCGACACCCGCCGGTTCGTCGGCCAGGGCGACAAGGACGGCAGCGACGGGATGACGCAGACGGAGCAACAGGAGGCGCTCGACGCGTTCCGGGCCGGCGAGTTCGAGGTGCTCGTCTCCACCTCCGTCGCGGAGGAGGGCCTGGACGTGCCGGAGGTCGACCTCGTGCTGTTCTACGAGCCGGTGCCCACCGCGATCCGCTCCATCCAGCGGAAGGGCCGGACCGGCCGGCAGACGGAGGGGAAGGTGTCCGTGCTGATGGCCGAGGACACCCGCGACGAGGCGTACTTCTGGATCGCCCGCCGGAAGGAGTCGGAGATGGAGGACGAACTCCGGAAGCTGAAGGGCGCGGCCGACGAGATCGAGGACGAACTCGACGACAGCCAGCAGCAGCTCGCCGACTTCGCCGAGCCGGCCGGCGGCGTGGACGACGCCGGGTGCGACGGCGGCGAGGCGGCCGCGAACGGCGGTACCGCGGGCACGAGGGCCGACGGGCAGCCCGGACTGCAGGCGTTCGACGGCGGGGACGACGCCGACGGGGACGATGGCGACGCGGCTGACGAGTCCGACACCGAAGGAACCGTCGCCACGGCTCGCGGCGACGGCGACGACGTGGAGATAGTCGTCGACCAGCGCGAACTCGATTCGAACATCGCCCGGGATCTCTCGACGCGGGACGGCGTCGAGACGCGCCTGGAGACGCTCGCGGTCGGCGACTACGTGCTCTCGGACCGCGTGGCCGTCGAGCGCAAGAGCGTCGGCGACTTCCTCGACACGCTCACCGGCGGCGACGACCGCTCGATGTTCGAGCAGGTCGGCGACCTCACCCGCCACTACTCGCGGGGCGTACTGATCGTCGAGGGCGAGGACCTGTACGGCGAGCGCAACGTCCACCCCAACGCCGTCCGGGGCGCGCTCTCTTCACTCGCGGTCGACTTCGGCGTCAGCGTCCTCCGGACCGACGACGAGGACGACACCGCCGACCTCCTGGCGGTGATCGCCGGGCGCGAGCAGGACGTGGACGACCGCGAGGTGAGCGTCCACGGCGAGAAGCAGTCGAAGACGCTGGCCGAACAGCAGGAGTACGTGGTCAGTTCGATCGCCGACGTGGGACCGGTGACGGCCCGGTCCCTGCTGGCGGAGTTCGGCACCGTCGAGGCCGTGATGACCGCGCGGGAGGACGACCTGCTCGAAGCCGACGGCGTCGGTGCGGTGACCGCCGAGCGGATCCGGAAGGTCGTCGGGAGCGAGTACACCGGGTAAGCCCGGCTTACTTGCGGGGTTAACTCGATAGGGAGTTTGTACTAAACGGGCTGGAGCGTTTCGGGACCACCAACATGAGTGCGCAGTCCGCACGGGCTGACGAACGGAACCGCTACGGACCCCCGCAGCACACGCCGACTGCTGGGTGGTCGCCCCAGGAGCAATATGGGGATCCCCAGCACGAGACGAACGTGGAGGACCACTTCTCCGCCGCCGAGATCGACGCCGCCGGACCCCGGGACACCTCCGGAGCCGACCGGACGTCACGCCCGGACACCGGCCGAGCGCGGGCGCGCCCCGCCGGGGACTGAGTATCGCGACCTCCTGGTGTGAATAAGGCCATACAATGTAATTAAACCATATTTATATTTTCAGGACTAACGTTATATGTCTCGTCAAACCAGCATCAGCTAGAATGCAAGTGACCTACTACGGCCCGCCGCAGCACGAGGACGCCGACGCCGGGGAGCGCGAACGGGACGTAATCGCGCGTGACGACGGGCACGACCCCATCCCGTACCGCGTTCAGTAGGGGAGCGCGTCCAGCGCCTCGGCGGCCTCCCGCGCGGCGGCGAGGTACTCCCGAGCGCGAGCGGGGTCGTCCGTCTCGGCCGCTTTCCGCGAGAACTTCGTCAGCGTCGCGCGGAGCGCCTCGGCCGCCGCGGCCACGTCACCATCGACCGACGTGCCGGCAGTCGTCGGGTCGGGGTTTTGAGGAGCGGCGGCAGATCCGGTCGTGTGCTGCCCGTCCGACGCCGACGGCCGGCCGGGGGCGACCGACGCGTCGGCCGGTGCCCCGGTCTCCGCCGACGCTGCTGCCCCGTCGTCCGCTGTGTCGGCGGTCGTCGGATCCGGCGACTGCCGGTCCGTGGCGTTCGACTGCTCCGTCGGCTGTTCCGCGCTTGCAGCCGACGGCTGTCCGTTCGCGCCGCCTCCCGCTTCGTTCCCGGTCTGGCAGGTCGGGCAGAACTCCTGCCCGTCGTAGCGGAAGATGGGGTCGCCGCAGTTGTCACAGTGGGCGTTCGTCATCGTCGCCCCCTTCAGCAGCAGTTCGCTCATCTGCTGGGTGTGCTTGCGGCTCTCCTCCTCTTCCTCCAGCTGCTCGCGGAGCTTCTCGCGCTCCGCTTCCTTGTCGAAGTCGCTCATACACGTTGCGAGGGCCGCCGGGTCGAAAAGGACTGCGAACCGGACGTTCGACGGACGACGAAGTTCAGTCCGACGAACATCGCTGAAGTCCGATGATTCGAAGTCTTTAACGGGTCTCGCCGGCGCTCTTTACGTGGTATGACGAAAGTTAGCGTGGTCGGCGCGGCCGGAACGGTCGGCGCCGCCGCAGGGTACAACATCGCGCTCCGCGACGTGGCCGACGAGATCGTGTTCGTCGACATCCCGGACAAGGAGGACGACACGGTCGGGCAGGCCGCCGACACGAACCACGGCGTCGCCTACGACTCGAACACGACGATCCGGCAGGGCGGCTACGAGGACACCGCCGGTTCCGACGTGGTCGTCATCACGGCCGGCATCCCGCGCCAGCCCGGGCAGACCCGCATCGACCTCGCTGGCGACAACGCGCCGATCATGGAGGACATCGGCTCCTCGCTGGCCGAGCACAACGACGACTTCGTCACGATCACCACGTCGAACCCCGTCGACCTGCTGAACCGCCACCTGTACGAGACGGGCGACCGCGCCCGGGAGAAGGTGATCGGCTTCGGTGGCCGTCTCGACAGCGCACGCTTCCGCTACGTGCTCGCCGAGCGGTTCGACGCGCCCGTCGGCAACGTCGAGGCGACGATCCTCGGCGAGCACGGCGACGCCCAGGTGCCGGTGTTCTCGAAGGTCCGCGTGAACGGCCGCGACCCCGAGTTCTCCGACGACGAGAAGGAGGCGATCCTTGAGGAGCTCCAGACCAGCGCGATGAACGTCATCGAGAAGAAGGGCGCGACGGAGTGGGGCCCCGCCACCGGCGTCGGCCACATGGTCGAGGCCGTCCTGCGTGACACCGGCGAGGTCCTGCCCGCCTCGATCAAGCTCGAAGGCGAGTACGGGCACGACGACGTCGCGTTCGGCGTGCCGGTGAAACTCGGCTCCGAGGGTGTCGAGGAAGTCGTCGACTGGGACCTGACCGCCTATGAGCGCGAGCAGCTCGGCGAGGCCGCCGACAAGCTCTCCGAGCAGTACGGGAAGGTCAGCTAAGCCGGTCACGACTTCGCTGTCGATTTCTCCGCGTCCGTACGACTGCTTGCCGAGCCGCCCTACTGGATTTCCGGTCAGATCTCCCTGTTCTGCTGACATCTACCACGCATGACAAAAGTGTTATGTGATTGGGTACAGATTCCACGCGTAGCATGAACGAGGAGGAACGACACACTCACATCGCGGAGTGGGCCGACCTGATCGGCGACTCCGTCCCCGACTCGGTCCAGTCCCGAGAGGAGCGCAACGAGTCGCGGGACGCCGAGGACCGCTGGAACGTCGGTTTCTGAAGCCTCCCGGTCGGTGCTGGTCCGTGGCGTTACTCCGTCGACTGACGAGCAGCCGTGCCGAAAGCGACGGGTCGGCCGGCGTCGAACAGTCGACGGCCAACCACCGCGAGCCGTTTGAGGCGGCCACTACGGCACTAGCTGCTCGCCGTCGTCGTCGTACACGGTGATCGCGTCGACGGGACAGACGCGCGCGGCGAACTTCGCGTCGAGTTCCTCGTCGTCCGGTACTTCCCGGGCGATCACGTCGTCTCCGACCTCCTCGCCGTCGACCAGTATCGCCTTTCCGGCGTCGGTGTCCTCCTCGAAGCCGTCCCACTCGGCGACGCACTGGAACATCCCGATACAGGTGTCGCGGTCGAACTCGACTCGCATACCGGACGGTCGGGGCGAACGTGGTTAGCTCTGACGCCATCGCTTCCGAACTGGCGAACAGCCGGCCTCGGGACGGCACGACGGGGGTGGCCGGACGACCGCCTCGACCCCGTCGCGTCGAGTCGTCAGGTCACGCCGAGGGGTGGCCGCGGGATCGGTGATAAACCCTCACGTCGACACGCCAGCCGGACGAACTCGCCACTGGTCTCCCGGACGACAAGAGGTTTATCCGCCGGTGCCGTACCGACCCTCGTGGCACGCCCGCTCCGATTTCGACGCTCACCCGAACGCTGGACCGCGTCCCGGGTGCACGACCAGCTGTTTACCGACCTCGATGATAACCTCGGAGCGACGGCCGTCGACCCGACATTCCGGCCGGCGGGCGAGTGGGAGACCCGCCGGTTCGAGATGGACAACGACGACGTGGCGCTGTTCATCTGGGACGATGACGCAGCCTACTGGATGGGCAACACGGAGACGCCGAGCGCCCTCTGGCGGACTGACAAGTACGACTGGGGTGAGGTCCCGTATCAGGTCGCCCGCTGGGCACAGCGGGAACTGCTCGCGGACCTCCACGAGGAATCGCCGTGGCTGGAGCCGTACCCGCACGTCTCGTGGTTCTTCCTGCCGGTGTTCATGTCGAAGGACGGGCGGCACACGACCCGCGAGTTCTTCCGGGACCACGCCGCCGGGTTCCCGGACGCCGGCCGCGACGAGGGGCTTGGCTTCTACGAGGAGTTCCTCTCGACCGGCGTCCTCGACGAGTATCGTGACGAGATGTCGGGCAAGCTCGGCACGAGCCCGCAGTTCGACCTCGTTCGGATGAGTTCGGCGATGGCCGAGTTCACCGCGGCCAAGCTTCTCACGGACGCCGGCTACCAGGTCACCCCGGAGATCGAGGTGACGACCGGCCACTCGCTGGACTTCCGCGCCGCGAAAGGGAACCATCAGCCGCTCGTCGAGGTGACCCGCCCGCTACCGCCGACCCAGCGCGCCGCCGACACCGCCGTCGCCGCCGTCCGCGAGACGGCCGAGACGAAAACGAGCGGGCAACTCTCCGAACACGGCGGCGGCGCGGTGCTGTTCGTCGACTGCTCCAGCTTCCACGACGACCAGTGGCGGGCGGTCCGCGGCGAACAGCCCGAGGTCCGCCACCGCCCCGCCGTCGTCTACCGCGTCCGACCGAACGGCCACGCCGAGGGGTACACGAAGGGTGCGGTACCGCTGGATCTGGACGGCGCTATCGAGTGGGTGTAGGCGGTTCGGTGCGGCCGCTGTCGTTCAAGCATACGGCGGCTTTGCCGCCGTTTCACCGCCGAAGCGGGGCGAAGTCCGCGGAGGCGGATTTTTTCATCGACGTTTTGCGTCGAGTGGTTCGCCGCAGGCGAACCCGAGACGGAAAAAGTTCGTTAGAACGAAACCTGGTCCGGGCCGAACGGGCTGCCCGGCGGCGTCGGGTCGCGGTCGCTGTACCCCTTGCGACCGATCGCCTTGCTGCTCAGGGCGCTGTAGACGGCGAAGCGGGCGTCCTCGGCGGCCTCGTACGTCTCGCCGTCGGTTCGCTCTAGGACCTCGGCCAGGGTCTCGCTCCCGTTGGCCAGTTCGAGTTCCTCGTCGCCGTGGCGGGCGATGAATTGCTCGGTCGTCAGCGGGTAGTCGGCGTCGTCGAACAACTTGTCGGTGGTGCGCTGGAACATCGTGGCTGTTTCTGAGTGAAAGATAATTATAAACATTGTCCATATACGACCTTGGTGGGGCGGGTACACCTATTGGTCATAATTCGTCCTAATATGCCGCGGAATGGTCAGGGCTAAACCGCTGGCCGGGAAAGCGAGCGCATGGTGTATGCGGATCTGCACGCCCATACGACGCGCTCCGACGGCGAGATGACGCTGTCGGAGATGCCGGCGGCCGCCCGCGAGGCCGGGGTCAGCGTCGTGGCGGTGACGGACCACGACCGGATCCACCCCGAGTTGGACGCGCCGGTGACCGAGCGTGACGGCGTCACGCTCGTCCGCGGGATCGAACTCCGCGTCGAGGCGGGCGACCAGCGGGTCGACCTGCTCGGCTACGGCGTTTCGCCGACGGCGGAACTGGAGCGCGAACTCGACCGCCTCCAGCGCGACCGGATGGAACGGGGTCGCGCCATCGTCGAGAACGTCGAGGACCGCCTCGGCGTGACGCTCGACGTGGACATCGGCGAGGGGATCGGCCGGCCCCACATCGCACGGGCCATCGACGACCATCCGGACGCACCCCAGGACTACGAGGCCGCGTTCGACGAACTGATCGGCGGCGACTGCGACCCCTTCGTCGCGCGGGACGTGACGCCGTTCGAGCGTGGCTGCAACCTGCTCGGCGAGGCATGTGGTCTCGTCGCGCTCGCCCATCCACTTCGGTACCCTGACCCCGCGTCGGCGCTGGCGCTGACCGCGGAACTCGACGGCGTCGAGCGGTTCTACCCGTACGGACGGGCGGTCGACACCGCCCCGGTTGAGCAGGCTATCGAGGAACACGACCTGATCGTCACCGGCGGCAGCGACGCCCACGACCTCACGCTCGGCGTCGCCGGGCTCTCCGAGGCCCAGTACCGGGCCGTCGGCGAGCGGATCGGGTAACGCAGGGTTCAAACGCGCTCGTCACCTACAGCGAGTATGCACTGCCACTACTGCGACCGGGAGGCCGCCTTCGCCGCGGAGTCGGACGGCGTCCGGGTCGGGCTCTGCGAGGACCACTTCCGCGAACGGCTGGACGAACTGGCCGACTCGGACGCGCTGGAGCAGCTGCGGGAGCAGGTCGACGTCGACCGAGCGGAGTAAGCGTTCATGCGGTCTCCGCGGTCGGCGTCGAGTGATGTCGACCGGGCGGAGTGAGCAACCAGGGATCTTCTTCGAGGCGTCGACGCGGAGCCGTCGGCGCGTCAGTCCGACTCGCCGCGGTCGGCGCGGTGCTCGCTGATGAGCCGGTCGAGTTGCTCGGCCTTCCGGTCCTTCCGACGTTCCTCGGCGCGCTCCTCCCAGTCCTCGATGACGTTTTCCACGTCGCTCTCGCGGGCGACGGCGAGTTCGTCGACCTCCTGCATCGCCACGTCGTCGGCCGGGCCGACCGGGATCCCGGCCTCGAACAGGAGTTCGTCGGCGACGTCCGAGAGGCCGCCGTTCTTCAGGACGACTCGCGGGGACACGTCGACGAGTTGCTCGGCGGTGCTGCGGCCCGCGCCGCTGGCGTCCCGGAGGTACACCACGTCGTCCTCGGCGAGCCCGTAGGCGTCGTTCGCGGCCGCCAGCGCGTCCTTCGTGAACTTCTCGACGGGCTTGACCGGCACGAGGTCCTTCTTCTCGGCGGCCACGTCGCTGAAGTTCGAGTGGTCCAGCTTCCACAGCTCCTTCAGGCGCTCTAGCTTCCCCTCCAGCGACTCGTTGCGCTCGCGCTCCTCGTCGAGTTCGCGCTCCAGCCGCTCGGTCTCGCGCTGCAGTCGGGTCACCTCGCGGTCCTTCCGGACCTCCTGTCGTTCCCGGCTCCGGGCGGCGTCGAGGTCGTCCTCCAGTTCCGCGATGCGCTCGTTTTTCTCCTCGACGGTCGCTTCGAGGTCGTCGACGTGGTCCTGCAGGCGCTCGACCTGCCGTTCGAGGTCGCGGATGCGCTTCTCCTCGTCGGTGAGTTCGCGCGGGACGTGTTCCGTGCTCTCCTCGTCGTCGTCGTCGGATTCGGAGAGGTCGTCGACGACCGCCTCGACGGACTCCTCGCCGGTCAGCACGCGGGCGGTGATCTCGCCGCGGTCCATCCGTGGGGGTACTTTCCGGGCGATCCGTTCGAACTGGTCGCGGTGGTCGTCGTACGCGAACAGGGTCGCGGCGACGGCGTCCCGTTCGTGGTCGTTGTCGTATCCGATCTCTCGAGTGCGGTGTTGCTTCTCGTCGACCGGGAGGTCGCTGTCGGGCACCCACGCCGCGGCGTCGAAACTGCGGCGGATCTTCTCGACGGTTTCGGGGATCGGCGTCACGTCCGCGGCGACGAGTATCGGCCGTCCGCGCTCGACGATCCACTCGATCACGTCGGCCGTGTCGGCGGTCCGGGTCGAGAGCACGTCCAGCACGTTCCCGTCGAGGTCGACGACGCCGACCGCCGTCGTCGTGCCGGGGTCGATCCCGACGAGGACGTGGTCGCGGCGCTTCACCAGCGGCTGGAACTCGATGCCGTCGCGGCGGACGCGCTCTATCTCGACCCGGGTGTCGCCGTTCCGCCCGCGCGAGACCGGGATCTCCTCCGGCCGGCCCTCGACCTCGAAGACGGCGTTGGCGTAGCCGCCGTACTTCTCGGTGGCGTCCATCTCGTACGCCAGCCCGGCCTCCTCGAGCGCCGACTTGACCTCGCGGGCGCGGGTCCGGACCGCGCCGTGGATCCGGCGGGTGTAGCGGTCCTGGCTCCAGCCGCCGCTGCCGGTCGAGCGGCCGCGGGACACCTTCACCTCCGTCGTGTCGGTGAACGCGGACACCTCCTGCCCGACGTTTGCGGCGGCGAGGCGGGCCGCGGCCTCGGCCTCCTGCATCGGGTCCTTGCCGTACGGCACGCCGTGGCGGCTGGCGACCCGCGAGAGCGGTTCGGGCTGTTCGGCCCCCGTCACCTGCACGAGCCGTGTGCCGTCGGGGAGGTCGCCCAGGAAATGCACGAGTGCGTCCTTGTTCTCCGCCAGTTCGTACATGTTGTCGGTCGCGACGATGTCCGGTCGCTCGTCGTCGATCCGGCGGCGGAGCTTGCGGTACGTCACCACGTCCCGATCTAGCTCCTCGCCGTCGAAGACGACCAGCGCGTAGGAGGGCGCGTCGCCGCGGACGTCCCCGCTCTGGATGTCGACGCCGAAAACGACCGTGTCGAGAGCACTCGTGCGGGTACTCACAGGACCGGGTACGGGAGGGATCGATATAAGGACGGCGACGGGTGTGGCGGCCGGTGTTCAAATAAGGATGAATAGTGAGGCACTGCGATTTCTGAGTGGTCTATGCTCCAACCCGCCCGCAGTAACGGGGGGGAACGATTGCTTCGAGTTGGTTTGTGGAGCGAGAGGCACACCCAACCCTGCGATGAAGCTCGGTATTTGATTCCATTTGGCCGGCCTCTCACTCTCGAATCCCGTCTCAATTCTTGCTAGTTTGGGTGTCGAGCGCTGTCGATCTACCGTTCACAACTGGGTGCAAAAACCCGATTTCCAGTCGCTTGATGGCACTGATCCGGATCAGATCGTAGTTGACGAACCCCCGTTCACTAAACGACGAATGCTTTCGGTTGTACGCTGCAGTCGCTTCTGAGACGATCCGGTTGCTGCACGTCAAGCTTTCTCCGATGAGAAATCAACCAGTCACTGAGATGTTCCTTGCCGAACTCCGCGAGAAACATCTCCTCGATGACGCGCTCTTTCTCGTCGACTCTGCACCGTGGCTGCAAGCGGCCCTTCACCGACGGGGTCCCGATTACAGATACGAAAACGTGGTACTCGGACTAACGTCGAACGTATCTTCCGAGAACTGAAACGCCGAACAAACAAGCTCTCAAACTGTTTCAGCCACGCCGAAGCAGCTACCGCCGAAACTGGCTTCAGGTGTTTGTCTTCGCATGGATCCGGCTTGTCTGAACAATATCTCCGGGCAGCATCATGTTTTTATACTCAGAGAAATACTGTTTCGGAAACTCACAGATGAGGGGGGAAGTGGGAGGGAACGGAGTGGGGACCAGTGCATGATAGGGGGCGCACCGCTGCACATCTCGCTTTTGCTCACTTCCGCTGCCCTGACGAGTGCTCTGGGGCTCTACGCTTTCCGGGAGCGTCAGGAACCGGGAGCGACTGCGTTCGTCGTCCTCATGGTCGTGCTAGCGAGCTGGTCGATGAGCTACGCGATCGGGTTGCTCACCCCGCCTGGTCCCTGGCGGGTCTTCTGGATGCGGATGGTCTGGTTCTCGACGGGAACGATCGAGGTCTGGCTGCTCCTGTTCGCGCTCGCGTACACTGGCTACGACGAGTTCGTCACGCGGCGAACGGTGGCAGGCCTGTTAGTCGTCCCGGCAATCGTGATCGCCGGGATCTGGACCAACTCGCTGCATCACCTTTTCTGGATCGACCACTCCTTTCTCATCGTCGACGGACTGGTCATCGAGAACCCGACGTGGGGGATCCTTTTCTGGGCCGAGGTCGTCTATACGTACCTGCTCGTTGCAGTTGCCTCGGCGCTTTTGATCCGACTGATCTACCAGTCCGACTTTCTCTACACCGACCAGTCGGCACTGCTGCTCGTCGGCATCGTCGTCCCCTTCATCACGAGCGTGCTCGATGTTTTCGTTCTGAACGATTTCGCGGCGATCGACCCGACACCGTATGCATTTACGATCACGGGTGTAGCCTTCGCGTACGCCCTTTTCCACCACCAACTGTTCGACCTCGTGCCGGCGACACGCCAGCTCGGTCGAAACGCCGCGATCAGCCAACTCGATGCCGGCGTCGTTATCGTCGATAACGCGAACCGTATCATCTACTGCAACACCGCTACCGAGGAGGTTCTCGACTGCGAAGCTGCCGACGCCGTCGGGAGCGATATCGAACTGCTCGTCGGCCAGTCGCAACTCGACTTCGGAACCGAGGACGCACTCGCCGAGATCGAACGGGGGGATCAGGTGTACGAGATCCGGGCGTCTCCGATCACCGACCGGCGCGACCGGCAGATCGGGAACACGCTCGTGATCCACGACGTGACCGCCCGTCAACGTCGCGAGCGCCAGTTAGCGAAGCAGCGCGACGAGTTAGAAACGGCAAACCGTCTCAACGCGGTGTTACGGGGGGTTAACCAGGCACTCGTCTCAGCGCGGAGCCGCGAGGAAATCGAACAATCCGTCCCCGACCGTCTTGCGGACTCGGACCTCTATCGGGTGGCCTGTCTCGCTGATATCCCGACGTGGAACGGCGATGCCAACCGGTGGACCATCGCTGACGGCGGACAGACTGAGACACCGTCCCCGCCGGCGCTCGACGGTGTTCTGCGACCTCTGGAAGGTGAACCCGACGATGGAACCACGCCGTTGGTTGCGGACGGGGACGACTCCGGAACCTGGACAGTCGTTCCGGTGCTGTTCGGCAGAACCGTCTACGGAGCCCTCGGCCTGTACACCGACCGCGAGGCCGTCAGCGACCGCGAACGGTCGATACTCCGCGAACTGGGGGAGACAATCGGTCACGCATTCAATGCCGTCGAGACCCGCCAGTTACTTTCAGCGGAGTCTATCGTCGAACTCGAACTCGAATGTACCGATGAAACTGATCCGCTGGTAGCTGTGACGGAAGAACTCACCTGTGAGATCGAACTGCAAGGTGTCGTGCCAGCACGCGAAGGGACCGCTGTCGCGTACGTGACTGCGACGGGAACCGACGCCAGTTCGGTCCGTGAAGCGTTCCCCGCGGCGAGCGAAGTCGACCTCGTCCGCGAGGAGGACGGGGAGACGCTGCTGGAGTGGCGAGTCGGCGGGGACAGCCTGCTCGGAACCCTCGTCGATTTCGGAGCCAACGTCACGGAAATCAGGGCCGACAGCGGCCGGGCCCGATACGAGCTTTCTATCGCGTCCGATTCGACTGCCCGGTCACTGATGGACCAGATCGGTAGACGCTACGAGCACGTTCATACACTTAGCAAGGTTGAACGCACGCGCGAGTTCGAAGAGGGAAGTTCGCTCTCCTCCGAACACCTAGACCAACTAACCGATCGCCAGCGCGAGTCGATCGAAGCCGCCTATCGTGCCGGGTACTTCAACTGGCCACGGGACTCGACTGCCGAGGACATCGCCGAGACCCTCGATATCTCCTCGGCGACGCTCCACTCACACCTCCGGAAGGCAGAACAGTCGCTGCTTGCGGAACTGTTTGACACGGGTGAAAACAGCTGATGTATGGTGATCCGGACCCACGGACCCGACCGGTTACAACAGGGCACTAAGAAGGGTATACAAACCAAACACGATGCTGGACAGTCCCGTGATGATCCAGAACGCGACCATCAGCCCCTGCCTGAGCACCCCCCGTCGTGGGGACGCATCGGCGATGAGAAACGGCGACGATTCCATGGTCCGGGTGATCACCAGCTGGTCATTGTCGTCGATGACCTGATCGGCAGTTGTGTTCAGTGGTGGCCGGAAAAACCGATAGACCGAACGTAACAGCCCGCCGCGGCGGGTCGCACGCCGGTCGTACTCCTCGGACAGAACCGCCTGTCCGAGCACCGTGACGGTCTCCTCGGGTTCGAGTGCGGCTTCGATGCGTTTGTTCCCACTCAACGTGTCACTCCGTGAGTAGTCGGAGTCCAGACTCACGTCGGCAAGTGCCGGATCGACAAGGACTCTTCCGGTCTCGTCTTCCACGTAGAAGGGCACGCAGTTCTGCTCGTTCAGGAGGTCCGGCGCGAACTGCTGTGGAACCGGTAACGTAAAGTTCCGGTCGTCGCCATCGGTTCGACGCGACTCGGTTATCACGGGATCTTCCGCACCTGTATAGAAGCCGCTCCCTGCGTTTTCGGCCGCTTTGCCGGCCGAAACAACCGTTCCCTCTATTTTGACCTGCCCCGGATCGATCGCATTGATAGGCCGTGTGTCCGTGCGGATCATCGTGAGTAACCGAGCGGCCGAACGACGCGCGAACACCGCCAGGACGCCAGCCCCGACCGCGATAAAAACGATGGCGATAAGCGGTCCGACGGACCGGAGTGCGAGCAGCGGAATCGACTCCATTACAGGCCGTCGTTTCCAGTGTGGGGGGTATAGAACAGGTGTCTAGAGACGTAGTGCCGGATACATCTGTACCAGTCGAATCAGCAGTCGCCCGTAAGATGACCGGTGGGCTGGGACCGCCATCACCGTCGTGATCGCTACTGCTCCCCTCCGGTTCGGTGTCGACGCTGCTCACACCGGCTCTTGGCTCTCGGCCAGCCGCCGGTATATTTTTTCGGAGGCAGCCTGACAGGCGATGGTCTCGTTGAGTGTGATAGCGACGCTCATCACGCCGTCGGGATGTTCGAAAACGATGTTCGTCACCAGCGGGATCGCCGAGTCGTCGCCGGCCGTCCGCTCGGAGACGAGGACGACCCCGCCATCCGGGATGTTCTCGTATTGCTCGGTCGCTCTGGACAGGTTCGCGGAGCTGTTCTCCAGCAGAAACGCGACCTCACCGTCAACAGTCGGTTCCTCAAGCCCCTCCTGTTCCGGGTCCGCATCGAACTGTGCGCCGACGTCGAAACTCGTCAGTCCACCGCTCTCCCACTCGAAGATAGCAGTGAAGCCGTTCCCGCTGACCCCCTCACCACGTCCGCGGGTTCGGGCGGATTCGGGTATCTCACACTGTCCGAGATACCCCGTCTGCCCGAACGCGGAGTACTCCTGAGTGACGTAGTTGAAGTCCGTCGGACAACCGGCACCGGAGTCGTTACTGGCGGTCCCCACGTCCGTGTTGTCCCCCGTGGAATCGTTCGCTGGCCCGGAGTCAATCACGTCGTTACTGTCCCCGTCATCACCATCGCCGGAGCTACAGCCCGCGAACCCGGACGCGACACACGCCCCCAGCCCTGCGAGCCACCGTCGACGGGTCCGTCCTTCCTCGACCGTTTTATCGTTTGCTGGCATCGGAACGTTGTTCAGTGAGATGTGTATTCAATCGTGACTCTACTCATCTAGACCGGGTGTTACACGGTAGCAAGCTGCTCGTACACGGTATCGCTGGATAGCAGAGCCGGCTGTTGCGCCGATGGTAAAGGACGACACCGATGCGGACCACGGGGATACGTCCTGACTGCTGCGATAGCCTCACGGGACCGGCGCTGACGTCTCCATCGGCGCGCGTTTGGGCGGCACTAAGCAGCTAGAGCATGGGTATATCGAGGGTGTCGCACTACTGGCCCCCATGCGACAAGATAGCGACGACGACCGAATCGAACGGAACCGAAGCGGCAGACGACGAGTACTCGTCTCGATCGGTACGGCGGCAGCGGTGGGACTGGCTGGGTGTTCGGGCGACGACGGAACGAGCGATGGCGGGCCCGGTGTCGATGCCCTCGGGACAGACGACGGTGGCACCGACTCGGGGTCGTCGGACGGCGACACCCAGTCCTTGGACGGTGGCGACGACGGCGAATCCGCCGAGGGGGTCAGCCCCGCGACCTGTTCCGACCTCACCTCGGGGTACACGGCGCTGAACCCCGGCGACCGACCGCTGACGTTCCGCTGTGAGCGCCCCGAGGCGCTGAGCGACCTGACGTACACCTCGCCGCCGGGATTCAACGTCAAGATGCGCCCGCAGAACGCGAGCGACGCCGACTACCCGAAACTGCTTGAGATCACCCAGACTGCACTTCACCAGGGGCAGAGTGAGGAGCCCTACGAGCCCGGAGCCGACGAGGAGGACGTCACCACCGTCGAGTTCGAGTACGCTGGCGAGACGCTCCAGGCCAGCGTCGGCGCGTTCGAGAACAACACCGTCAGGGCCTTGACCAGATTACCCTACGAGTTCGAGCGGGGCAAGCGATACGTCAACACGCTCATTCTGTTGCGCGTGTTCGTGGAGGCCAACGACGGGTCGCTGGGAGAGGAGTGTGCCCCAAACGCGGAGGAGGCGGTCCGACACGTCATCGGATCACTAGAGCCGAACCCAGAGACGACGGTCCAGTCAGCGACCGAGGAGTACAACTAGGTTACAGGGCCCCGGTGACAGTCCCGGTAACTCCTGTGCCTTTATTACAGTCGGTCGAGAGTCTCTCCCCCGCCGTCTGAGGAGGGTACACAGGAGCTGGGAATGATACGTGTAGTGTTACGTTCCAACACTACCGAATTAAATAGAACACGATCAGAACCAGGAGGTGACATCACTGGAGGAACGAACGCCTGACTCCCCCGACACATCCGGAGCTACACGGGCATCTACGTCACGGATACACGAATATATATCGACAATAAGTGCGACGGGGCCGGTGCCGCGGGGCGCTACGCCGCGTCGGGGAACGGCACCTCGACGACCTGCCCGTCGTCCGGGACGAACGCCTCCCCGTCGAAGACCTCGCGGGCCTCCCGCTCGTGGGCGGCCACGTCGCCGGTGTACCGCGATGAGATGTGGGTCATGGCGAGGCGCTTGGTGTTCGCCCGGCGTGCGATCTCCGCGGCCTCCCGGGCGGTCGAGTGGCCAGTCGCCCCGGCCCGCTCGGCGCGGTCGTCGGCGAACGTCGCGTCGTGGACCAGTAGGTCGGCGTCGGCGGCCACCTCGGCGGTCGTCGCGGTCGGCCGCGTGTCGCCGGTGTAGACGACTTTCCGGCCCGGGCGCGGCTCGCCGACGACCTGCTCGGGCCGGACGACGGTGCCGTCGTCGAGTTCGACCGGGTTGCCCTCGTGCAGTTCGGAGAACTTGGGGCCGACGGGGACGCCGAGTTCCTCCGCGCGCTCGCGGTCGAACCGGCCCTTGCGGTCGTCCTCGACGAGCGCGTAGCCGACCGCGTTGGTTCGGTGGTCCACGTCGAACGCGCGCACCTCGTAGTCGTCGCCCGACAGCGCTACGTCGCCGCCGCCGACCTCGTTGACACGAACCCGGAACGACGGGCGGGTGCTGGCGGCGAACAGCAGGTCCTCGACGTCCGAGCGGGTCCCCTTCGGCGCGTGGACCGCCAGCGGTTCCTCGCGGTCGTTGAAGTCCATCGTCTGGAGCAGTCCCGGGAGGCCGAGCACGTGGTCGCCGTGGAGGTGCGTGACGAACACGTGGGAGACGGCGAAGCCGGTGCCAAAGCGCATCATCTGGCGCTGGGTGCCCTCGCCGGCGTCGAACAGGAGGCGGTCACCCTCGCGGTTGACCATGAGGCTGCTGGGGTTGCGCTCGGTCGTCGGCACGGCCCCGCTGGTCCCGAGAAAGGTGACGCGCAGAGACATATCCACCCCTCGGCCGCCCACCAGTAAACCGCCTTCGGAACGCGCCGGGCCGGCGGCAGGGCCGCCGGAACCGACCGATTCTTACCGCCGCCGCGACTACCGGGTGGTGATGGACGCGCCGCTGTGGACCGACACTCACGCCCCCGACCTCGCCGACATCCCGCAGGACGACGTGCGCGAGTACCTCCAGCGCGCCGTCGACGAGCCGCTGAACCTCGTGATCCACGGGCCGAAGGGGAGCGGCAAGACCGCCGCCGTCCGGGCGCTCGCCCGCGCGGCCCACGACGACCCCGACAACGACCTCGTGGAGATCAACGTCGCGGACTTCTTCGGCCGGACGAAGACGGAGATCAAGAACGACCCGCGCTTCGAGTCCTTCCTTCAGGGCCGCAGCGACATGGCCAAGCGCGACATGATAAACCACGTCCTCAAGGAGTCGGCGAGCTACGCGCCCGTCTCGGGGACGTACAAGACGGTCGTACTCGACAACGCCGAGGACATCCGCGAGGACTTCCAGCAGGCGCTGCGGCGCGTGATGGAGCGCCACCACAAGACGACGCAGTTCGTGATAACGACCCGGCAGCCGACGAAGCTCATCCCGCCGATCCGGTCGCGCTGTTTCCCCGTCCCCATGCGGTCCCCGATGGACGACGAGATAGCGACCGTGCTCGAAGGGATCGTGGAAGAGGAAGGCGTCGAGTACGAGTCCGACGGCCTCGAATACGTCGCGGGCTACGCCGACGGCGACCTCCGCCGGGCGATCCTCGCCGCCCAGACCACGGCCGAAGCCGAGGGCGAGGTGACGATGAACGCCGCCTACGAGACGCTCGGCGAGGTCGGCGCGGACGACCAGATCAAGGAGATGCTCGACGACGCCGAGGCCGGTGAGTTCACCGATGCGCGATCGACGCTCGACGACCTGCTCGTCGACGAGGGGTTCAGCGGCGAGGAGGTGCTCGACGACGTCCTCCGGATCGCCCGGTCGCGGTACGGCGGCGACCGACTCGCCGAACTCCACCATCTCGCCGGCGAGGTGGACCTCGACCTGGCCGAGGGGACGAACGACAGACTGCACGTCTCGCACCTGCTCGCCGAGCTGGGGCGGTAAGCGGTCTGTCGTGAGTGAACGACAGACTGCACGTCTCGCACCTGTTGGCCGAACTGGGGCGGTGAGCAACCCCGAGCCACACGTTTTTATCGGAAGCCGCGGCCAGGGCCGCCATGACCTGACCAGCCGCCGCGGAGCGGTCGAGGCGGGTGTGCGACGACCCGCTCCGCGGAGCAGCCCGTCGCCTGTTCGCTACTCCAGCACCAGCACGTACCGGGTCAGCGACCGGTGGACGCGGCGCTCGAACGACGCCTCGATCTCCCAGCCGGCCTCGCGGGCGACACCGGCCCACGAGCGGTCCGCGACCATCACGGCCCGCGGCGCGACCCGCCGGGCTTCGGCCAGCGCGCCGGCGACGAGGTCGTCGAGGTCGTGACTGGCGATCTTCGACTGGCGACCGTACGGCGCGTCGAACACGACCCCGTCGACGGCGTCGTCGCGGAGCGGAAGCCGCGTCGCGTCGCCGCGGAGCACGGCGTACTCGCCGTCGGGGAGGAACTGGTCGAGGTTCTCACGGGTGCCCCGGACCATCCGTGCCTGCGCGTCGCTGCCGAGCACGCGTGCGCCGGCGAGTCCGGCCTCGATGAGCACGCCGCCGGTGCCACACATCGGGTCCAGTATCGTGCGGCCCGGCGCGGCACCGGCGACGTTCGCCAGCGCCCGGGCGAGCAGTGGGTCCATGCTCCCGGGCTGGAAGAACGCCCGGTCGGTCGGCTTGCGGTCGCCGTAGTCCCGGCGGCTCTCGGCGACTTGCCATCCGAGCACGCAGCTATCGGCGGCCTCCGCGTCGGGGCTTCCGGACGGCTCCCCCCGGGCGAACAGCGCGCGCAGTTCGTGGTCGGGGTCGTCCAGGTCCACCGCGAAGCCGCGGTCGACGAGGACCCCGCCGAGTTCGCGTTCGACGGCCTGCGTGTCGACGCCCGAACTCCCGCGAACGTCGCGCGCCCGGACGGCGACGGTGCCCTCGCGGTCGAGCGACGCGGCCGAAAGCAGCGCGCGGGCGCTCGCCACGCTCGCGTCGGTCCGTCCGACGGCCTCGCTCGCGCGGTGCGTGTAGGCGAGCGTCCGGACGGCCTCGCGGTCGACCGCCGACGCCGTCGCAAGACCGGGCGCGACGACGGTTACGTCGGCCGCGACGCTCTCGGCCTCGCGGGCGGCGAACGCGTCGTCCTCGCCGCCGAGTTCCAGCACGTACACGCGAGAGCGTGCGAGCGGGGCGCAAATCAGCGTGTTGGTCCGGTGCCGTCGGGCCGAAACCCCCGTCTGCCGGTCTGTCTCGGCGGCAACCTGTCCGGAGACGGCACCAACCTTTATAAACCTTAAATACGTCTTTTAAGTCGACTCATGACTGATCCCAAGGAAACTATCAATATCGAAAACGTGGTGGCTTCGACGGGAATCGGGCAGGAACTGGATCTACAGAGCGTGGCGATGGACCTGGAGGGTGCCGACTACGACCCCGAGCAGTTCCCCGGTCTCGTCTACCGCACGCAGGAGCCGAAATCGGCCGCGCTCATCTTCCGGTCGGGCAAGATCGTCTGTACCGGCGCGAAGTCCACCGACGACGTCCACGAGAGTCTACGGATCGTCTTCGACAAGCTCCGCGAACTGGAGATCAACGTCAACGAGGACCCGGAGATCGTCGTCCAGAACATCGTCACCAGCGCGGACCTCGGCCGCAACCTGAACCTGAACGCGATCGCCATCGGCCTCGGCCTGGAGAACATCGAGTACGAGCCCGAGCAGTTCCCCGGCCTCGTCTACCGTCTCGACGAGCCGGAGGTCGTCGCGCTCCTGTTCGGCAGCGGGAAGCTCGTCATCACCGGCGGGAAAAAGCCCGAGGACGCCGAACACGCGGTCGACAAGATCGTCTCGCGGCTGGAGGACCTGGGCCTGCTGGAGTGAACTACCCCACCCTACTCGCTCACGGCTGACGCCGTTCGCTCCTTGAGGGTAGGGCTTCCTGCTTCCACGACGCGCTTTGCAGACACGGAGGTGTCCACAGGGAGCGCAGTCTCCACAGGCGCTAATTCGGAGTGTCCCACTCCTACATCTTCGAGACCGCGAGAAAGGATGTTCCACGCCGCATTCGCGTCCCTGTCCGCCTCGAACCCGCAAGCCGGACACGAGTGTTCGCGCACCCACAGCGGCTTGTCCGTCTTGACACCACAGGACGCACATTTCTTCGTCGTATCTTTCGCGTCAACCGCGACGAAGTGCGTCCCTTCGCGCTTGCACTTGTATTCGAGCATTCGTAGGAACGTCCCCCACGCCGCCCCTGCCCGGTTTCGAGAGTTGCCTGGGAGTTCGACCAACCCTTTCGCGTCGAGGTCTTCGACCGCTACGAGGTCGTATTCTCGGGCGTAGTAGTTCGAGAGTTTGTGTAGGAAGTCGCGGCGCTTGTTCTTCAACTCGGCGTGACGTTCGGCAACAACTCGGCGCTGTTCCTCCCAATTCGCAGAGCCGTGTTCCTTCCGAGAGAGGTCACGCTGTGCGCGTTCCAACCGCTCGCGCTCGTCAGACAGATCAAGCGACCCGACCGCCGTGCCGTCGGTGTCGTGGGCGTACTTGAGAATACCCACGTCGATACCGACGCACAGCTCGGGATTCTCGGGTTTCTTCGGTGGGTTGTTGGGGGTTTCGACGCCGAGGATGGCGTACCACTTGCCGGTGGGTTCGCGTTTGACGGTGACAGTCTTGATTTCGGCGTCGTCAGGTAGGTCGCGGTGGAAGGTGAGTGGAATTTCTCCGAGTTTCGAGAGCCACAATTTTGTCCGATCGCTCGTGTTCTTGAGCTTGAAACCGGATTGACTGTAGGTGAAACTGCGGTACTCGCCCGGTGCCTTCCAGTTGAGCGTGCCGACGCGATAGCCGTTCTCTTTGCGACCCCGGAGCGTCGAGAGGTTGTCGTACAACCGCTGAACGACTTTCTGAAGAACCTTCGAGTGAACACGTTTCAGGTCGTTCCACCACTCCTTGAGACTCGGAAGGAGTTTCTGCTCGGAGTATGCTGAGGTGTCGTCGGTGCGGTTGAGTCGGTGGAGGAAGTGGTTGTAGACCTGTCTACAGGTATCAACAGTCCACGCTAACTGTTCTTCGAGAGCGTCGGACGGTCGAAGTCGATACCTGTAGTTGTAGTTCATCTACGAGCGTTCTTCGATGAGTTCGTCAAGTTTCCCGCGAACGAACGACGAGAGGTTGAGGTGATTCTCCTCGACCCACTCGGCTTGGTCTTCGCGGATGGTGATATTCTTCCGTCTCACGACATGAGCATCATGCGCATTATACATATAGTTATTGCGATTGCATGGGCCTGTGTGCTGAGCGTCGAACGTGTTTGATACTCGTGCAGCGCTGTATCCCCTACTCACTCGCTCTGCTCGTTCGTTGAGGAAGGGGTCTTAGCACCTCAATTCAGGTAAAACCGGCACGTACAACCCGGCCGCGTCCGAACCCCCGCCATGGCACTCGTCGCGCAGCTGGACCCAGCTGGCGGTACACCGATTGCTTATGTTGGGACGTTTCTGGCGTTTTGGATAGGTTACTCTCTCACCGCGCATATCGCTGCACGATACGTATTGGGTGACGTATCTGTGCGCCGGGCGTTACTGGTCGGTCCAGTTCCTGCTGCAGCGTCGATTCTGCTACAGCAGTACGGGCCTGCGATCTCAATCGCCGTCACGCTGTTCGGAGATTACCTCGCTATCCAAAGTGTCTACCGTCTGAACTATCGACTTGCAGGATTAGTTGCGATCGTTCACTACACCGTCACCGTAATTCTCGGTATCACGCTCGCTAACCTCATCGGATTACTGTCGACCGCGCCGACGTAGCTGGTTTTTTCTCCCGCCTGTGCGGAGGCATCGTATGGACCAGTCGCAGCGGACGCGGATCGCGCGAGGGGGGCTGTCGCTCGTGGTCGCGGGCGTGCTGATAGCGGTGGTCGCCGCGCTCGGCCTCAGCGCGTCGACCGAGGTGCTCGCCGCGCTGGTGGTCGGCGGCGTCGGACTCGCGGTCGCGGGGTACGCCGGCGACCGGCCGGCGCTCGCGGCGGTGTGGCCAGCACCGCTGTTTGCCGCCGCCGGGCTGTATCTCTTCGCCGCGGACGGCCGGACCGCGCTGTTCGTGGAGGCGCTCCTGTTCGTCGTCGTCGGCGTCGCACAGCTGATCTTCTCGCAGGTCTGGGACTGAGCGCTCCCCGACGCCGCCCGCGAGCGCATCACTCGACGAGCCGCTCGATCTCGGTGACGAGGATGTCGCTCGCGCCCTCCCGCTTGACCTCGGTGATCGTCTCGAACACGTCGCGCTCGTCGACGACCGCGTGGACCGCGACCTTGCCGTTCCCGTCGTCGTCGGCGATGTCCATCACCGTCGGGCCGCCCATCCCCGGGATCACGTCGCGGACGGCGTCGAGGCTCTCCTGCGGGACGTTCATCATCAGGTAACGCTTCCCGTCGGCCGACAGCACGGATTCGAGCGCCGTCTCGACCTGCTGTGCTTTCGGGTCGTCGACGGCGTCATCACGGGCGAACAGGTAGACGGAGCTCTGGAGCACCTCGTCGATGATACCGAGGTTGTTCACGCGCAGGGTGGTGCCGGTGGAGGTGATGTCGATGATGGCGTCGGCCATGTCGACGTGGGGCGTGAGTTCGGTCGCGCCCGTCACCTCGACGATGTCGGGCGAGACGCCCGTCTCGGCGAAGTAGTTCCGCGCGACGTTGGGGAACTCGGTGGCGACTTTCCCGTCGGCGAGATCCGCGACGGACTCGACCGGGCCGTCGTTGGGTGCGGCGAGGACGAGCCGACAGCGCCCGAATTCGAGGTCGAGGCGCTCGACGACGTTGCCGGGTTCAGCCTCCCGGACCTGGTCGAGCCCGGTGATGCCGAGGTCGGCCGCGCCGTCGCTGACGTACTCCGGGATGTCTGCGGCGCGGGCAAAGAGGAGCGTCACGTCGGGGTCGACGGTGTCGGCGTACAGCTTCCGGTCGGCCCCGTCGACGACGTGGAGCCCGGCGCGTTCGAGCAACTCGATCGCCGGCTCGTGCAGTCGCCCCTTGTTGGGCACGGCAATGCGCATACGCGGCGTTGGACCGCCCGGGGCAACTACCTTTCCCTCCGGCTACCCGTACAGCGCCTCGACCAGCGGGAAGGTGACGTGGATCTCGATGACGGCGGCGACTGCGAGCGCGATCCACGCGGCGGCGACGAAGCCGAGGGTCCGCCGCCACTCCGCACGGGTCTGGACGCTGTCGCGGCGGCCGGCCACGCGGAGCGCGGTCCGGGCGACGACCCGGAACGCCACGGCGCTGGCGACGAACAGCGCCGGGAGTTCGAGCACGCCGTGCGGGGCGATGGCGAGGAGGACGAAGCCGAGGCCCTGTTGGCCCCCCGCTATCGCCCCGACGTAGCCGACCAGGACGCCGTTGACGACGAGGCCGAACGCGGTGAGAAGGCCGAGCGTGAGCGCACCGAGCAGCATGATTGCGAAGGCCCGCGTGTTGTTGGCGAGCAGGGACAGGACGGTCAGCTCGCCGGGGATCACGCCGCGGATCTCGGAGAACCCGAGTTCGGCGAGCAGGTCGACGTCTTGGACGACGAGCCCCACGCCGCCGAGCGTCCCGACGAGGAAGACGCCGAGCGAGAACAGGAGGTACCGCCGGTGTTCGCGGGCGGCGAGGGCGAGCCACTGGAGGTCCATACGAACGGGTCGGCCGCCGGAGAGATAAAGCCGCCCGCTCCGTCCCGGTAGATTGACGCCGCGGGCGGGCCACGGTCCGGCCATGACGACGATGCTCGTCGAGGGCGGGCGGGTGCTCCGCCCGGACATGACGGTAGCGCGCGCCGACGTGCTGGTCGACCGCGACGCCGGCGAGATACGCGCGGTCGGCGGGGACGTCGACGCCGACCCGGACGAACGGCTGGACGCGAGCGGCGGCCTCGTGATCCCGGGGCTTGTCAACGCCCACACGCACGTCGCGATGACGCTCCTGCGTGGCTACGCCGACGACAAGCCGCTGGACGCGTGGCTCCGCGAGGACGTGTGGCCGGTGGAGGGTGCGATGACCGCCGACGACGTGCGGGCCGGCGCGGAACTCGGGCTGGTCGAGATGATCAAGTCCGGAACGACGGCGTTCGCGGACATGTACTTTGACGTGGGGGAGGTCGTTGACGCCGTCGCCGACGCTGGCGTGCGCGCTCGCGTCGGGCACGGCGTCGTCACGGTCGCGAAGGACGAGGACGCCGGCCGTGCGGACTTCGAGGAGAGCCTCCGGGTCGCCCGGGAGTACGACGGCGCGGCCGATGGCCGCGTTGCGACGGCGGTGATGCCCCACAGCCTCACGACGGTCGGCGACGAGTTCCTTCGCGAGTACGTCGCCGAGGCCCGCGAGGCGGGCGTCCCGCTCCACTACCACGCCAACGAGACGGTCGACGAGGTCGACCCCATCGTCTCCGAGCGCGGGGAGCGCCCGCTCGAATACGCCGCCGATCGGGACATGCTCGGCGCGGACGACTTCGTGGCCCACGGCGTCCACGTCGACGGGACGGAGATCGACCTGCTGGCCGAGCGTGGAACCGCCGTCGTCCACTGCCCCGCGTCGAACATGAAACTGGCAAGCGGGATGGCCCCGGTCCAGCGCCTGCGCGAGGCGGGCGTCACGGTCGCGCTCGGGACGGACGGCGCGGCGTCGAACAACGACCTCGACCTGTTCGACGAACTGCGCGACGCCGCGATGCTCGGCAAACTGGCGGCCGACGACGCGAGCGCCGTGCCCGCCGAGGCGGCTGTCGAGATGGCGACCGCCGGCGGCGCGTCGGCACTCGGTATCGACGCCGGTCGGATCGAACCCGGAGCGAGGGCGGACCTCGCGGTGGTCGACCTCGAGGCGGTGCACCTGACACCGCAGCACGACCCCGTGAGCCACCTCGCGTACGCCGCCCGCGGGAGCGACGTGCGCCACACGGTCTGCGACGGCGCGGTGCTGATGCGGGACCGCGAGGTCCTGACGCTGGACGAGGACGCGGTCCGGGAGCGCGCGGAGCGCCGGGCGCGGGACCTGGTCGAGCGCGCGGAGGGGTAGCGTTAGCCGTCGACGCGCGGGTCCAGCGACAGGTGCGCCAGGTCCTGAATCAGACTGCCGACGATGCCGGCCGTGGCGGTGACGATCGCGATCCCGATCACCAGCGGGATGTCCCGGTCGTGGATCGCCTGCAGGCCGACCCGCCCGATCCCCTGGATCGGGAGTATCTGCTCCAGCACGAACACGTTCACGACGAGGACGCCGAGCAGTTCGACGAAAAACAGCGAGAACAGCGGGAGCGCGGCGTTTCGCAGCACGTGGCGGGCGACGCGGCGGTTCGACGCGCCCTTCGCGCGGACCAGTTTCACGAAGTCGGTGTTGACGTACTCGCTGGACTCTGCGCGGGCGTAGCGTAGCTGGCCGGCGATGAGGCTGGTCCCGAGGACGGCCGCCGGCAGGACGACCGTCTTGAAGTTCGGGATCGCCGCGATGAGGTCGGGGACGTGTTCGGCCCCGACGAGCGGGATGACGATCACCCACCAGACGTTCGGGACGCCGTAGCTCACCGAGAACGCCGCGGTCGAGAGCCGTTCGGTCAGGCTCCCGTCGTTCATCGCCGAGAACACGCCGAGCCCGACGCCGCCGATGACCGCAAACGCTATCGCCGGCACGACGTACGCGAGCGTCGCCGGCAGCGTGCGCGAAAGCACCTCGGTTACCGGCGCGTTCTGGCTGTACGACTCCCCCCAGTCCAGCGTCGCGATGCCGACGACCCACCGGAGGTAGCGCTCGTGAATCGGGTCGTCGAGGTTGCGCGACTCCCGGTACTCCCGGATCGCTTCCTCGACGATGGCTTTCCGTTCATCGCGGGGTTCGTCGACGGCGGACATCGCGGCCCCGTGGGCGACGAGGCCCTCGTTGGGGTCCTCGGTCAGCGCGACGAAGGCGAACGTGACCGAGACGACCAGATACAGTGCGAACACCGCGAACAGCACCCGCTTCGTGACGTGCTTCCAGGGCGGCATGGTGGAGGGTTGCCTCGAAGGTGACGGGACGATCATAAAAATTTAATGAACGTTGTCGACACATGTGGCAACGTACCACTGCGGTCCCCGCGGTGATCGCCCAACAATGACCCTCTGCTCTCCCGAGCGGTCACCTCCGCTCACCGAACGAGGTGTACAGCGACGTGAGTAACGACGACGAAACGGCTCCGATAGCCCCGGTTGACTGGGACCGGGTTGAGGGGTCCCGGTCCGTGCCCTGGCGGCTCGTCGCCCTGGTCGCCGGGCTGGGGGTGCTGGCGGCTGCGCGACTCCACTACGGCGAACACGGCGACCTGCTCATCGACTTCCCGTCCCGGCTCACCTGGGTGTACCGCGCGAGCCTCGTGGTGCTTGCGGTCATCGTCGTCCCGCCGCTCGTCCGCAGCCCGGAGCGGACGCGCCGCCGGTGGGAGCGGTTCAAGTCGAACCGCTTTGCCGTCGTCTGTCTCGCGTACCTCGCCGTGTACGTCCTGTTCGTGTTGCTCGGCCCGGTCTACGTCGAGCGTGTCCAGCTCGCGCTCGGGTACGGCCATCAGCCGCCGGCGTTCTTCACTGCGCCGTTTACCGGCGACTGCCTCGGCCCCGTCGTGGAGACGGGCGGGGGGCAGGTGTGCCGCGGGACGCTCAACTTCCCGCTCGGGTCGGCGCATATGGGGTACGACATGCGGGCGATCCTGTTCTGGGGGATGCGGACGACGTTCCAGGTGGCGGCGATCACCACGGTTATCATGGTGCCGCTCGCGACCGCGGTCGGCGTCGTCAGCGGCTACGTCGGCGGCCGGGTCGATACGTTCCTGATGGGCTACGTCGACATTCAGCAGTCCGTCCCTGCGTTTGTCGTCTACATCATCCTCACGTTCGTCTACGGGCCGAACCTCCTGCTGCTGGTCGTCGTGTTCGGCCTGCTCTCCTGGGGGAGCATGGCCCGGCTCGTCCGGAGCGAGACGCTCCAGCGAACCGAGGAGTCGTACGTCGAGGCCGCCCGCGCCGCGGGCGTGAGCCACCTGACCGTCCTGCGGCGGCACGTCCTGCCGAACGTCTCGAACACGGTGCTGGTCGGGGCGACCCAGAAGATCCCGCAGATCGTCCTGATCGAGGCCGGCGTGACGTTCATCGCGCTCGGCGACACCGGGCGGTGGTACCCCTCCTTCGGGCAGACGCTCCGGGCCGGGCTCGACCCGGGCTTCTACTACTCCTCGCCCGGCGTGATGGACATGTGGTGGGTGTGGCTGTTCCCGGCGGTCATCCTGGCGGTGACCGTGATATCGATCAACGTCGTCGGCGACGCGCTGCGGGACGCGATCGACCCGCGGGGTGACGCATGACGCTGCTCTCCGTCTCGGACCTGACGGTGACGTTCGAGTCCGACCGCGGGACGGTCCGCGCCCTCGACGGCGTCGACTTCGAGGTCGAGCGCGGCGAGACGGTGTGTCTCGTCGGCGAGAGCGGATCCGGCAAGACCGTCGCCTGCGAGACGCTGACCCGCCTGCTGCCGTCGACGGCCGAAACCGACGGGACCGTGGCGTTCGACGGGCGGGACCTGCTGTCGGCCTCCGAGCGCGAGATCCGGTCGGTCCGCGGCGACCGGATCGCCCACGTCTTCCAGAACCCGCAGGGGGCGCTCGACCCCGTCTACACCGTCGGCGAACAGATCGCCGAGGCGATCCGGATCCACCGCGACGAATCGAGGTCGGCGGCGCGCAAGCGCGCCGTCTCCCTGCTGGACCGCGTCGGGATCCCCGACCCGGCCGAGCGCGTCGACGAGTACCCCCACGAGTTCTCCGGCGGGATGAAACAGCGGGCCGTCATCGCGATGGCGCTGGCGACCGACCCGGACGTGCTCGTCGCCGACGAGCCGACGACCGCCGTCGACGTGACGACGCAGGCCGGCATTCTGGAACTGCTCCGCGAACTCCAGGCCGAGCGCGGGATGGCCGTCGTGTTCGTCACGCACGACCTCGGCGTCGTCGCGCAGGTGGCCGACCGCGTCGTCGTCCTCTACGCCGGGAAGGTGATGGAACGCGGGTCCGTCGGCGACCTGTTCGACGACCCGGCCCACCCCTACACCGATGCGCTGCTCGACTGCCTCCCGCGCCGCGGTCGGACCCCGGACCCGATCCCGGGCGACTTCCCGGACCCGACGGAGCCGCCGGACGGCTGCCGGTTCCACCCGCGCTGTCCGCACGCCGTCGACGAGTGCCGCGCCGGCGACCAGCCGCCGATCGTCGCCGCGGACGCACCCGATCACGTCGCCTCCTGCGTCCACTACGGCGAGGGTGGCGACCCGAGCGTGCTCGACGGCGACCACACGGCCCCCGCCGGCGACGCACCCGCGGATGGCGACGCACCCGACGCAGCCAGCGGGGTGAGCGACGATGAGTGACCCCCTGCTGTCGGTTCGGAACCTGAAGCGACACTACCCGATCCGGTCCGGGTGGCTGAACCGGGTGACAGGCCACGTCCGGGCTGTCGACGGCGTCGACTTCGACCTCCGGCGCGGCGAGACGCTGGGCGTGGTCGGCGAGTCCGGCTGCGGCAAGTCGACGGTCGCGCGCTCGGTGCTCGGGCTGGAACCGCCGACCGAGGGAACCGTCGCGTTCGACGGACTGGACCTCGCCGACCACTCCCGCGGGGAGCGGTCGGAGTTCCGCCGGCGAGCCGGGATCGTGTTCCAGGACCCCACGTCGAGTTTCGACCCGCGGATGACGGTCGGCGAGTCCGTTGCCGAGCCGATGGCCGCCCACGGCCTCGGCGAGGAGCGACGGGCGGAGCGCGTCGACACGCTGCTCGAAACCGTCGGACTCGCCCCGGCGGACGGCGACCGCTACCCCCACGAACTCTCGGGCGGGCAGAAACAGCGGGCGGCGCTGGCGCGGGCGCTGTCGCTCTCGCCCGACCTGCTCGTGCTGGACGAGCCGGTGAGCGCGCTCGA
This sequence comes from Halostella salina, assembly GCF_003675855.1. NCBI lineage: Archaea > Methanobacteriati > Methanobacteriota > Halobacteria > Halobacteriales > Natronoarchaeaceae > Halostella > Halostella salina. The sequence goes on from NZ_RCIH01000002.1 coordinate 356,167, forward strand.
CGTGTCGGTGCAGGCGGAGATCCTCGCGCTCGTCGCGGAACTGCAGGAGGCGTTCGACCTGGCGGTCCTGCTCGTCAGCCACGACATGAGCGTCGTCTCGCAGCTCTGTGACCGCGTCGCGGTGATGTACCTCGGCGAGATCGTCGAGCGCGGCCCGGCCGACGCGCTGTTCGACGACCCGGCCCACCCCTACACCGAGGCGCTGCTGTCGGCCGTCCCCTCGCCGGATCCGAACGACCGGCTCGACGACGCCGCGCTCGACGGCGAGGTCCCCGACCCCTCGGACCCGCCGAGCGGCTGCCGGTTCCACACGCGCTGCCCGTCGGTGATCCCGCCGGACGACGCCGCGGTCGACGACGACGTGTTCCGCGCCGCGTTCTCCCTCCGCGTCGCGCTCCGGGACGGCAACGTCGGCGCGCGGTCGGTCCGGGAGCGCCTCGCCGGCGACGGCGACCCCGACGACGTGGCCGATTCGGCCGTTCGCGAGGCGCTCCGCGAGGCGTACGACCTCCCGCCGGAACTCGACGCTGACCCGGCGGAACGCGCCCTCGCCGAGGCGCTCGACGCGGCGGCCTCCGGCGACGCCGACGCGGCCGCCGAGCGGCTCGCCGACCGGTTCCACAGCGTCTGCGAGCGCGAGTCGCCCGGCCAGCACGACGTCGACGGCCACGCCGTCGCCTGCCACCTCCACCGGGCGGAGCGCGGCGCTGAGCCGGTGTCCGGGAACGCCCGTCACTGACGAGGCCTCCGCGTCTGCACCCTGTTTCGGATTCACGGCCTTAGAACTGCTTTTGAACTTTCTAAGCGAGTTTGAAATCCCGCTAAATCCGGGGCAACCATCTTAAGCACCGGGGCGGTTTATGTATCGAGGGCCCGACCTATCGCCTGTCATGCACCGTAGCAAGCTGTTCGCACTGGTTGGCGTCGCCGTGTTGATACTGTCGGCCGTCGGGCCGGCGGCGGCCGCGACGGGCGGGTCGGCCGATGTCGCGACGACATCCGATGCCGTGTCGGTGTCCACGTTCGCGGACGACAACGAGACGGACGACGACAACGAGACGATCGATGAGAACGAGACGATCGATGGGAACGAAACCGCCGAAGACAACGAGACGGACGACGACAACGAGACCGTCGAGAACGACACCGACGGGAACGTCAGCGAGTCGTTCGGGGCGGAGGTGTCCGCCTTTATCGCGAGCCTCGACGACACCAACTCGTCCGAGCCGCGAGGGCTCCTGATCGCCGAGTTCGTCCTGGCGAACAACCCGGGCAACGCGCCGGACCACGCCGGCCCGCCGCCCCACGCGGGGCCGGGCGGCGATGACGACGGCAACGAGACGGACGACGAACGCGGCCCGCCGGAGCACGCGGGCGGCGACGATGACGAGGAAGAAGAGGAAGAGGAAGCTGACGACGAGGAAGAAGAGGACGAAGAGGAAGAGGAAGAGGAAGAGGAAGAGGAAGAGGAAGCTGACGACGACGAGGAAGAGGAAGAAGAGGAAGAAGACGAGGAGGACGACGATGACGACGACGGCGGACCGGGCAACGGGAACGGCAACGGTCCCGACAACTGACGACGGGTAGCGCGGTAGCGACTCGCTTTTTCGCCCCGTTTCGACGACAGCCACGGCGTCGTCCGCCGCGGGCGGCGTCGTGTCCGGCGGCGCGCTTCGGTAGCGTTTTCCCGCCGGTCGACCACGTGTTCACCATGACAGACGGCTATCCGCCCATCACCGAGCAGCTGTCCGACGCGGACGCTGCCCGGGAGGAGGGCCGCCGGAAGATGGACTGGGCGCGCCAGCACATGCCGATCCTCGCCGAACTGCGCGAGTCGTTCGTCGACGAGCAGCCGCTCGCGGGCCAGCGGATCGGGATGGCGATGCACGTCGAGGCCAAGACCGCCTGCCTCGTCGAACTGCTCGCCGACGGCGGCGCGGAGGTGGCCATCACCGGCTGCAACCCGCTGTCGACCCACGACGACGTGAGCGCGGCGCTGGACGCCCACGACTCGATCACCAGCTACGCGAAGCGGGAGGTCGACGACGAGGAGTACTACGCCGCCATCGAGGCCGTCATCGACCACGAGCCGACGCTGACCGTCGACGACGGGATGGACATGGTCGCGGCGATCCACGACGACTACCCCGAGCTGATCGACTCCATCGTCGGCGGCTGCGAGGAGACGACGACGGGCGTCCACCGGCTGCGCGCGATGGACGAGGACGGGGCGCTGGAGTACCCCGTCTTCGCCGTCAACGACACGCCGATGAAGCGGCTGTTCGACAACGTCCACGGCACCGGCGAGTCGTCGCTGGCGAACATCGCCATGACGACGAACCTCTCGTGGGCCGGCAAGAACGTCGTCGTCGCGGGCTACGGCGACTGCGGCCGCGGCGTCGCCAAGAAGGCGTCGGGCCAGAACGCGAACGTCATCGTCACCGAGGTCGAACCCCGCCGCGCGCTGGAGGCGCACATGGAGGGGTACGACGTGATGCCGATGGCCGAGGCCGCCGAAATCGGGGACGTGTTCCTCACGACGACGGGCAACCGCGACGTGGTCACCGAGGAGCACTTCCCGGAGATGAAAGACGGCGTCCTGCTGGCCAACGCCGGCCACTTCGACGTGGAGGTCGACCTCGATGCGCTGTCGGATCTCGCCGTCGCCGAGCGCGAGGCCCGCGACGGCGTCCGCGAGTACGAGATGGCCGACGGCCGCCGCCTCAACGTGCTCGCCGAGGGTCGCCTCGTCAACCTCGCCGGCCCAATCGCGCTCGGTCACCCCGTCGAAGTGATGGACCAGAGCTTCGGCGTGCAGGCGGTCTGCGTCCGCGAACTGATCGAGAACCCCGACGCCTACGACGCCGGCGTCCACGAGGTGCCCGACGAACTCGACCGCGAGGTCGCCGAGGTGAAACTCGCGGCCGAGGGCGTCGAGTACGACGACCTCACCGACGACCAGCGCGAGTACATGGACTCCTGGCAGCACGGCACGTAGCTCGCCAGAAGTTCGGACGCGCCAGGCCTCGTTTTCACCGCTGCACGTCGACCGTCAGGTCGGACTGCACCCAGGCGTGTTCGTTCTCGGGGTCGGCGATCATGCTGACCCGGGTGTCGTCGAGGTCGTACTCCTCGTAGGTGGCTCTGACGCGCGGCTGGGAGACCGGTGCGGAAGTGGACTCGCCGCCGGTCATGCTTCGATGGCGACCTCGCCGCCGTCGTAGCTGGTCCCGTCGACGGTGACCGTCCCGTCGGCGTGGACGACGATGCGCCGCCCGTCGTGTTCGAACTCGACGTACGTCGTGGCCGTGCTTTCGACGAGCGTGTCGAGCGCCTCCGGGTCGATGACGGTGTACAGCGGCGGGTCGAGCGTCCGTGGGTCGGTCCCCGCGGCCCGTGCGAGCGCCGCGACCACGCGCTTGCTGACGGCCTCGGACTCGGTTGGTGCCTCTGACACCATACGCATACGACGCCGCCGACCGGTATCCGTCTAACCGGTATACTGGTTAATCGGATCATTCATCCGACACAATACGTATAGCCCTCGTCGGTATCCGGTCGGCCGTCCCCGTGGCTTCCGGCCGCGAAACCTTTGTGGATCGGTACCAATGATCAACTAACTAAGCAATGACCGGGGGTGCATCCGGGACCGACCGTGTCCAGCGGGCGCTCGAACGGCTCGCCGACGGGGAGACGGCCGTCGACCTTCCGGACGACGCCGAGGGGGAACGGGGGGAGCTGTTCGCGGCCGTCGACGCGGTCGCGGCCCGACTCCGCGAGGCGGACCGCGCCCGCCGCATCGCAGCGGACCGGGCAGCTGCGCTGTTCGAACGCGGCTCCGACCCCGTAGCGCGCGTGGCCGTCGACGATGGTCCGCGAGTCGCCGCGGGCAACGAGGCGTTCGCCGAGGTGTTCGGCGAGGCGGCCGGCGCGCCGCTCGGCGACTGTCTGGCCGAGCGCGCGGACGACGTCGCGGAGCGCGTCGTCGGGGGTGAGCCGGTCGAACGCGACCTTCAGGTGGCGACTGCGGCCGGCGTCGCCGAGGCCCGGTTCGAGTTCGTGCCGGCCGGCGACGACGAGGGGTACGCCGTCTTCGCTGACCTCGTCGACCCCGGCGAGCGCGCGGGAAGCGAGCGCCGCCGAACGCTGTACGAGGTGACCTCCGACCCGTCGCTGTCGAGCACGGAGAAGATAGACCGCTTGCTGACGCTCGGCTGTGAGTGGTTCGACGTGGACAACGCCTACCTCAGCCGGATCGACGCGGACACCGGGCAGTACCGGGTCGAGCGCGCGGTCGGCGACGAGTTCGTCGACGTGGGCTCCGAGATCAGCCTCTCGAAGACGTTCTGCCGGCGTGCGATCGACTCGGCGGACATCCTCGGTATCTACGACGCCGTCGCGGAGGGGTTCTCGGACGACCGGGGCTACGCCGAGAGCGGCATCGCGTGTTACATCGGCGGCCGCGTGACCGTCGACGACGAGCTGTACGGGACGTTCTGCTTCTTCGACGACGACCCCAAGGGGACGCCGTTCACGGCCGTGGAGCGGACGCTCGTCGACCTGATGGCCCGCTGGGTGAGCTACGAACTGGAGCGCCGGGAGCGCGAGCGCGAACTCGGGCTCCAGGACCGCGCGATGGCGGCGGCACCGGTCGGTATCACCATCGCGGACGCGACCGACCCCGACCACCCCGTCGTGTACGCGAACGAGCGGTTCGAGACCATCACCGGCTACGACGCCGCGGAGATCCGTGAGGAGAGTCAGGACCGGCTCTACGGCCCGGACCCGGACCCCGCCGCGGCGGAACTGCTCGACGCCCGCGGCACGCCGGCGTCGACCGACGCGACGGTGCGACATTACCGGCGGGACGGCGAGGCGTTCTGGGCACACGTCCGGCAGGCGCCGGTTCTGGACGAGGACGGCGCGGTCACGCACGTCGTCACGTTCCGCGAGGACGTGACCGAGCGCGTGCGCGACGAGCGCCGGCTGGAGGCGCTCGTCGAGAACACGGACAACCCCATCTACATCAAGGACCGGGACGGCGTCTACCAGTGGGCCAACGAGGCGACCGCGCGCGTGTTCGGCCTCGACCGGGAGGCGGTGGTCGGGGCGACGGACGCGGACCTGTTCGACGCGGCGAGCGCCGAGACCATCCGCGAGGTCGACCGGCGCGTCGTCGAGACCGGCGAGCACGTCACGCGGGAGACGGAGACGACTATCGACGGCGAGCGCCGGGTCTGGCTGAACAACAAGTACCCCTACCGGAACGAGGCCGGCGAGGTGGTCGGGATTATGGGGATCAGCCAGGACATCACCGAGCGCCACCGGCGGGAGCGCGCGCTCGCGACCCTCCACGACGCCACCCGGGAACTGCTCACCGTCGAGACGGAGTCCGGGGCCGCCGACCTCGTCGTCTCGGCGACCGGCGACGTGCTCGGGGACGCCGCCCTGGCGTTCCACCGGTTCGACCCGGCCGGGAACGAACTCGTCCCGACCGCGGCGACCGACGGCTTCGCGGACGGCGACCCACCGGCGCTCGTCGTCGGGGGCGACGCCGCGCCGTGGTCGTGTTTCCTCGACGGGGACCCCCGAGAGTTCGACGACCCGGCTGCGGTCGCGGCGGGGTGGACGCCGCCGAACGACGCCGACGGGGGGCTGCTCGTGCCGGTCGGGGAGCACGGCCTGTTCGTCGTGGCGACGCCGGACGCCCCGCTCGCCGAATCCCGGCGGCGACTGGTCGAAACCGCGGCGGCCAGCGCGGAGGCCGCCTTCGACCGGCTGGACAGCGAGGCCGACCTCCGCGAGCGCGAGGCGCAACTGGCCGAGCGCAACGAGCGCCTCGAACGGCAGGCGCAGGTGACCGACATCATGCGCACCATCAACCAGTCGCTGGTCGCCGCGGAGAGCCAGGACGCCGTCGAGACCGCCGTCTGCGAGGGGCTGGCGGGGGCGGCCGGCCTTCGCTTTGCCTGGATCGGCGGCTGGGACGCCGACGACGGTCGGCTCGTCCCCCGGACGTGGGCGGGCGACGGCGGGGGCTATCTCGACGCCGTGTCGCTACGCGCCGACCGGCAGGAGCCGGCCGTCGTCACCGCCCGCGAGGCGGAACCGACGGCGGTGGAGACGGTCGCGGACCGCGTCACCGCCGAGGAGTGGCGCGAGCACGCCGCCGGGAGCGGCTTCGCCGCGGCGCTCGCGGTGCCGCTCGCCGTCGACGACCACGGGCACGGCGTCCTCGCGGTGTACGCCGACGACCCCGGCGCGTTCGGGGAGCTCGAGGTGGACGTGTTCCGGGAACTCGGCGAGACCATCGCCGACGCCCTCGAAGCCGTCGCCGTCCGGGAGGCGCTCCACGCCGACACGTACGTCGAACTGGAGCTGTCGGTGACGGCGGACGAGTCGGTCCTCGCGCGACTGCAGGCGGCGACCGGTGGCCGGGTCGCGTACGAGGGGTCGTCCGGCCGCGCCGGCGACGCCTCGGAGCTGTTCGTCTCGGTGGCCGACGCCGAGCCGGACGCCGTCGCGGACGCGCTCGACGACCTCGTGGCGGTCACCGACCACCGACACGTGGCGAGTTCGGAGGCGGGCCACGCGTTCGAGGTGACGGTCGCGGACGACAGCCTCCCGGCGGCGCTCGCCCGGGCCGGCGGTAGCCCGCGGTCGGCCGTCGCCGCCGGCGGCCCGCTCTCGGTCGTCGTCGACGTGCCGGCGGGCACGGACGTCCGGGAGTACGTCGACCGGCTCCGGGAACGGTACGACGCCGTCGAGCTTCGCGGCCGGCGCAACGTCGAACGCGGCGTACACACCCGCGAGGCGGTGATCCGGGACCTGTTCGACGCGCTCACCGAGCGCCAGCTCGAAGTGCTGCGGACGGCGTTTCTCGCCGGCTTCTTCGAGTGGCCCCGCGAGACCACCGGCGAGGGCGTCGCCGAACTGCTGGACGTGTCACAGCCGACCGTGAACCGCCACCTCCGGGTCGCCCAGCAGCGGCTGCTCGCCGAGCTGTTCGCCGTCGAACCGCCGGCGGCCGTCCGGGACTGACTGCGCCGCTGTCGCAAGCCTCCTAATCCCCCGCTCCGTACGCCCGTCCATGACCGCCGGCACGGGGGACGACGATGTCTAACGCGAAGGGCGACCGCCGCGAGCGCGAACTGGTGAACGAACTCGACGACGCCGGCTTCGCGGTGATGCGCGCGCCGGCCAGCGGGAGCGCCACCGAGCGCGAACTACCGGACGTGCTGGCGGGCGACGGCGAGACGTTCTACGCGGTCGAGGCGAAATCGAGCGCCGGCGACCCCATCTACCTCGACGGCGAGGAGGTCGAGGCGCTCGTCTACTTCTCGCGGAACTTCGGCGCGAAACCCCGTGTCGGCGTCCGGTTCGACCGCGAGGACTGGTACTTCTTTCACCCCGGCGACCTCCACCGGACCGACGGCGGCAACTACCGCGTCAAGAAGGAGACGGCGCTGTCCGACGGCACCGACTTCGCGGAGTTCACCGGCCAGTCGGAGAAGGTGACGCTCGACGAGGTGGGCGACGGCGGCGGGGGCGACGGCCCGGACGAGCGCGTCGTGAACGTGCTCGAAGCCGTCGAGCGCGGCGACGTGTCGGTCGAGGAGGCGGCGGCGATGCTCGACGAGTAGCGGACCGGCGGCCAACTCACTCCAGCATTGCCGCGGCTTCGTCGGGGTCGACCGTCGCGTACCGCACGACGCCGTCGAACGCCTCGACGGGGAGGCGGTCGCCGCCGGGGACGCCCCGGCCGTCCCGGTCCCGCAGGTGGCGGTCGACGAACCGCCGGGCGACGAGCGCCCTCCGGGCGTCGTCCCCACCTTCGATGTCCTCGCGGGCCTGCTCCAGCAGCAGCGCGGCGGTGAACACGTCGAAGACGTAGTGCAGGACGCGCTTGGCGGACAGTTCGGCGTACGCCTCGCCCTCCGTCGCCAGCGTCGCCAGCGCGCTCGCCAGGGCGTTCGTCTCGGCCCGGACCGTCTCCACGTCCGCCGACAGGACCCCGCCGTCCGCGGCGTCGAGGCGCTCGGTGACGGTCGACAGCAGCGGCTCGTGGGCCGCCTCGCGGTCCAGCGCCCGGAGCACGTCCAGCGAGAGCACGTTCTCGGTCCCCTCCCAGATCGGCAGCACCTGCGCGTCCCGGAGCAGGCGGTGGGTCGGGAAGTCGCTGACGTAGCCGTTCCCACCCTGTATCTCCATCGCGTAGGAGGCCGTGTCGACGGCCATGCGGCCCGTCCGGGCCTTCGCGATGGGGACGAGCAGGCGCATCAGCCGGTACGCCTCGCCGCTATCGGGGTCCGTCGTCGGCTCGCCCGGCAGGTCGCCGCGGGCGCGCCGGGCCGCGCGCTCGCGCTCCGAGAACAGCCGGGCCGCCTCGAACGTGAAGGCGGTCGCGGCCTCGTGGTCGACGGCCATGTCGACCAGGTCCGCGGCCATCAGGGGGTGCTCGTCGAGGCGCTTGCCGAAGGCCTCGCGGTCGGCGGCGTGGACCTTGCTCTCCAGCAGCGCCCGCCCCATCAGCCCGCAGGCGGCGGCCGCGTTCGACAGGCGTTCGAGGTTCAGCATCTCGGCCATCTGCTTGAAGCCGCGCTCGCGGTCGCCGACGAGATGCGCGCCCGCGCCGTGCAGTTCGACCTCGCCGGTCGGCACCGAGATGGTCCCGAGTTTGTCCTTCAGCCGCCGGTACGTCTGGTCGTTCAGCTCGCCGGTGGCGGGGTCGTCCGCCCCCTTCGTCGCCGGGCCGCCCTCGGGTGTCGTGTGGGGAACGAGAAACAGGGAGAGGCCCTCGGTGCCGTCCGGTGCGCCCTCGGGGCGGCCGAGCGCGAGCGTGCCCTCGGCGTCGATGTTCGAGCAGAACCACTTCTCGCCGTCCAGCCGCCAGCGGCCGGCGTCTGCGTCGTACCGCGCGGTCGTCTCGGTCGCGCCCACGTCGCTGCCGCCCTGACGCTCGGTGAGGAACATCGCGCCCTCGATCAGGTCGTCGTAGTCCCGGCTAACCAGCGCCTCGTAGTACGGCCACGCGGGCCCGTCGCGGTCCGCGAACTTCTCCAGCACCAGCGCGACGCCGGTCGTCATCGCCACCGGGCAGTCGAAGCCGGGGTCGGCGTACGACAGCAGATACTGCATCGCGAGGTTGTGCGTGAACGGCAGCGGCTCGTCCCGCCCCGGCGGCGCGCGAAAGCAGTCGGCGACGATCCCGGACTCGTAGACCAGACGCTCGTTCTCGTGCTGTGCCGGGTGGTAGCGCACGTCGTTCGCGGGGTCGCCGTACGCGTCGTAGGTCCGCAGTTCCGGGCCGTGTTCCTCGACGACCGCCGAGTTCTCGACGACGGTCGTGCCGACGAGGTCGCCGAACTCGGCCAGCCGCGGTGCCGCCCAGTCGAGCGCGTCGTCGTCGTAGACCCGTCGTACGGTCGACTGGAGCGTCCGGTCCACGTCCCAGTAGCTGACGTCCCGGCCGCCGTCGAGGGTAGCGTAATCTATCGGCGTCTCCATACCGGACGTGCGTGACAGGTTCACATAATACGCCGGGGGATCAACGGGTCGCGGGTTGCGCGCGGTTGATCCGGCCGACGCGCGTCCCGCCACCGTGGCCGTCCCCCGCCATCCGCTCCAGCCGGGTGCGCGGGAACGAGTACACGCGGAGCGTCTCCCGCGTCGGGCCGTCCGCGCCGATCCGGACCGACTGCGGGTAGACGACGCCGACGACGGGGTCGTCCGCCGGGTAGTCGCGGTTGGTCGGGTAGTCGGCGACGGTGTGGACGGAGCGGTCGATCGCGACCTCGTCGGCGCGCCGGTCGGAGACGGCGACGACCTGCAGGCGGTCGCCGGTCTCGCGGTCGCGCACGCGGTCGCCGACGCGGATCCGGTGGTCGGCACAGAAGTGCGGGCCGGGGGCGTCCGTCGGCACGAACGTCGTCGCGCCGCAGGTCGCACAGGCCGCGGCGACGGTCCCGGGCGGCGGCACCCGCCCCTCGTTGACCTCGATGGCGACGCGGCGGACGTGCTTGCACCGTGCGCCGCGGAACGCGTGGTCCGGGCAGGTACAGCGCCCGGCGGGCAGGTTCACGTGGTACGTCTCGCCGCTGGCGCTCTCGACCTCGTAGAGGTCGGTGCCGTAGGCAGTCACGGACATCGGTTCGGTGCGCGCGCGGCGCGACCGCTCGTCGAGTTCGGTCCCGCGCGGGACCGGAAGCGTCGTCTTCGATGACGCGGCTGTGAGTTCTGATTGCGTCATAGTGATGCGGGCCGGTCAACCGCCGATATCGGTCGGTTCGACCGTGTCCCCGTACGGATCCTTGGTGCCCGAGACGGGTAAGTCTTGTACGTGGACGGGCCGATATGACGGACCGCTGTCCGGATGTGGGGCCTGCGGCGATCGCCTGGATCCGTTCGCCGTCCTCGGCGGCCGTTCCGACAGTCTAAGATGGCCGGAGCCGCTACTGCGGGTATGAACGCGCTCCACGCATCCCCCGCGGCCGGCGACACGGTGCTGGTCGTCGTCGTCGGTCTCGCCGCCGTCGCCTCCGCCGTGGTTCTGGGACTCGCGCTCGCGGCGCTGCTCCGGCGGCGGTCGCGGTCGTACCTGCTGGTCGCGCTGGCGCTCGCCACGCTCGTCGCCCGAACCGGCATCGTCGCGCTGACGATGGCTGGCGTCGTCGCCGACCCGACCCACCACCTGATCGAACACGTCCTCGACGTGGTCATGGCGGGACTGGTCATCGCCGCCGTGTACGCAGCGCGGGAGCCGACCCCCGAGGTCGCGGAGGGTGACCTATGAGCGACGTCCGGAGCCGGATCGCGGACCGGATCGCCGACGACCCGGGCATCCACTTCAACGAACTCGTCCGGTCGCTCGACCTCGCCCCGGGGCAGGTCCAGCACCACGTGAAGCGCCTGCTCGATACGGACCGCATCGTCCGGGCGCATCTGTACGGCCGGACCCACTACTACCCGCCGGCGGTCGACGAGTGGGAGCGACGGGCGCTGGCGCTGTGTCGACGCGAGACCGCGCGGGACACCCTCGCGGCGCTCGTCGTGGACGGCCCGCAGCGCCCGGCCGACGTGGCGGAGGACCTCGGGATCGCCCGGAGTACGCTGGAGTACCACCTCGACCGCCTCGTCGAGGCGGGGCTCGTTCGGAAGGAGCGCGACGAGCGCGGCCGGGTGACGCTGGTGCTCGACGACCCCGAGCGGACCGTCCACCTGCTGGAGACCGTCGAGCCGTCGGTGTCGGACCGCCTCGTCGACCGCTTTACCCGGCTCGTCGACAACCTGCTCGCCGAGTAGCCGGGGTGTCGGCGGCGGCCTCGTCCCCGTCCCCGCTCCGATTCAGTCCCCGAACCGACCTCCGTTTCGAGGGGTGGACCAGAACGCGTTTTCACGCGGAGTCCCCAGACGACCGTATGCAACGACGCGACGTGTTACGCGCCGGGGGCGCGCTCTCCCTTGCGGGCGTGGCCGGTTGCCTCGGCAGTATCCTCGAAACCGAGTCGACCGGGATGCCGCCCGTGCTCGACGACCGGCCCGACGCCGTCTACCTCCCGACGCACGTGGAGGGGATGAACATGGTCGGGAGCGCCGCGAACGGCGACTACAAGTTCGCGCTCACCTACAGCTACGCCCACCGCTTCTGGACGGTCGCCGGGACGGAGGCGTCGCGCCACGCCATCGATGACGAGGACGACGTGCACCTGATGGCGACCGTGTGGGACCCGGAGACCCGGACCGTCCTCCCCGACACCGGCCTCTCGATCGAGATCCGTGACGCCGACGGGAACCTCGTCACCGAGGAGGTCATCTACCCGATGCTCTCCCAGCGCATGGGCTTTCACTACGGCGCGAACTTCGGCCTCGACGGCGACGGCACATACGAGGTGGAGGTGAGCGTCGGCGGCATGGACACGCGCCGGACGCGCGGGTTCGAGGGGCGCTTTGCCGACCCCACGAGCGTGACGATAGCGTGGGACTACAGCCAGGAGGACCGCGAGTCGATCGGCTACCGCGAACTCGACAACGCCGGCGACCGGAACGCGGTCGCGCCGATGGGGATGTCGTTCCCGAACGCCGTCGCGCCCGACTCGCTTCCCGGCGACTCCCTCGGCAGCGCCGCGAGCGGCGACGTGCAGTTCGCCGCGACGGCGCTCGACGCCGCGCCCTTCGGCGGCGACGGCACCTACCTCGCGCTGTCGGCGCACACGCCGTACAACCGGATGCTGCTCCCGGAGATGGCGGTGTCGGGGACGCTCACTCGCGACGGCGAGACGGTGTACGAGGGCGCGTTCGAGCGGACGCTCGACCCCGAACTCGACTACCACTACGGCGCGGTCGTCGACGGTATCGAGTCCGGCGACGAACTCGAGGTCCGGGTCGACACGCCGTCCCAGACCGCCCGCCACGAGGGGTACGAGACCGCGTTCCTCGACACGCCGCCGGCGACGCTCACGGTCGAGTGAGAGCAACCACTCCCGGGCCCGAGACCCCTTTCGAAGCGCTTTTCGCCGGCGGCGCAGTTGGCCGAGGTATGGACCGACAGACGCTGACCGAGATCGCCGTCTCCGTGGGGGCGGTCGGAACGATGATCGGCGCGATGATGTTCGTCGGGTCGAGTTACACGACGAACAACGAGCTAACGACCGAGGGCGGACAGGTGCTCGTCGGCGTCATCTTCCTGTTCATCCTGCTGATGTTCGCCGTCGGCTTCGCCCTCTCGAAGGCCGACTTCGAGTCCGACGCCGAACAGGCCAGCCACGACGGCGCGAACGGCAGTTAATCCCGCCGACTCGCGTCCAGCTACTCGCGCCAGTCGACCGTCGCCTCGGCCGCGTCCAGTCGCTTCTCGTAGTACTTCAGGGGGTGGGGGACGGTCTCGCAGACCTCGTCCTTGTTCACGCAGAGCCCGTACGCTTCCATCGTCTCACAGGACGGCGGCGGGTACTCCGTCCCCCCGTCGGCCGTCGCGATCCTGTCGGCGCGGTAGTCGTCGCCGTCGGCACAGAACGCGTCGACCTCCGCGTCGTCCATCCCGATCGCCGTCAGGAACGACGTGAGGGCGAACCGGTCGGGTTCCGGTAGCTCGCCGTCGCGCTCGCGCTCGACCAGTTGCTGGAGACAGGGCGGGAACAGGTCGGGCACGACCGCGTCGATGTCGCCGGACAGTTCGAGGTCCGCGAGGAGGTCCTCGACGGCCTCGACCGCGTCCCCCAGTTCGGCAGCGATGGTCTCGGGGACGGCGAGCGGCAGACCGGCGCTCACGCGACGCTCGACGGCCTGCCGGAGCAGCAGGTGGAGCTCCTCCTCGTCGACCGGGACGCCGCCGTCCGCGAGCGACCGGCTCGCCAGCCGCCAGCGGTCGCCCGGCAGGTCGCCGGCGAGCGTCAGGTAGTCGCCGACGGGCACGCGGAACCCGTCGCCGTCGGTCGTCGCGTCGAGGTCGAACTCCCGGAGCAGGCGCTCGCGGCTCATCCGCTCGCCGCTGGCGCTGCGCAGTTCGTCGGCGTCGAAGTCCGCGGTGAACCGCCGGTGGGCGGTGACCGCCTCGGCGCGGGCGTACTTCCGGGTCAACACGGGGTCGTCGACGAGCGAGACGAGGACGCGCGCGACCGGGTAGGAGAGCAGTTCGACCCGGGGCTGGCGGGCCGGGTCGCCGGTGGTGTCCCCCGACAGCGCCGCCTCGACGCGGCCGACGGCGCGCTCGACTGCAGCGGGGTCGTCCCGCGCCACGAGGTCGGCCAGGTCGACGGCCGCCTCGTCGACCGCCTCCCGGGCGGCGTCGAGGAACGGGTACCGGGCGTGGAACCGTTGCATCGCCGATTCGTTACGTCCGACACCCGATAAATAACTCGGTCGACCGGTCAGCCGCGTGGCCGGTTTCGACGGCGCTCGTCACCGACCGGACGAACTAAGTCCGCTCGCTCGCCTACCAGCGTGCGAGTGCCGTACTTCGACTACCCCTGTCCCGACTGCCGGACCACCAACAACCTCCACGAGACGGACTGCCGGTTCGCGGGCACGTCGTGGGCGACGGTCGAGAAGGCGTACGTCGACATCGTCGCGGCGCTGTCGGCCGAGCCGCGGCCGGAGGCCGCGCTCCGCGACGCCGTCGACGGCGACTGGGGCGCACTCCACGCGGCGGCGCTGTCGCTGCTGCGCGACGAGTACCGCGTCTTCGAGGTGGGCAGCGGCGACGAGGCCGACGAGGCCGCCAACCGCGTCCGGGGGTCGGACGGCGACCTGGCGCTGACAAGCCCCGAACAGCGCCGCGAGCACCTGAGCCAGCCCGACCGCGAACCGCTGCGGACCATCTACCGCGAGGGGTCGGTGCCGGGCTGTCACGACAACGCCGTCTTCGCGATGATCGCCTACTACGAGATGGTCGGCTTCTCCTGGCGCGAGACCAAGGAGAAGGTGATCGAGTGGCTCCACGACAGCGGGACGTGGGCACGCGGCGGGTTCGAGGAGGCCTCGCCCGAGGAGCTCGTCGCGAGCAAGCGCCACGTGTACGAGGAGGGGTACGGCTGGAAGGAGAAGGCGACCGCCGCGAAGCGCGTCATCGACCGCCGGGGGTAGCCCCGGCGAGCCGCGACGCACGTCCGCGCTCCCTCAGCGCCAGTCCGCGTCCGGGTCGACGACGTGCTCCGGGTCGTCGCCCGAACGCACCGCCTGCACATCCGCGATCAGCGTCTCGTTCAGCGTCGCCAGCGACCGCTCCGAGTAGAACCCCGCGTGCGGCGTGACGAGGACGTTCTCTAGGTCGAACAGCGGCGACCCGTCGGGCGGCTCCTCGGCGAGCACGTCCAGCCCCGCGGCGGCCAGTTCGCCGCCCGTCAGCGCGTCGTACAGGGCGTCCTCGTCGATGATCCCGCCGCGACCGACGTTGACCAGCACCGCGTCGTCGGCCATCGCCTCGAACGCCTCGGCGTCGAACATGCCGCGCGTCTCGTCGGTCAGCGGCGCGTGGACCGAGACGGCGTCGGCCTCGTCCAGTAGCGTCCCGAAGTCGACGCGGCGCGCGCCGTACTCGGTGACCGTTTCCTCGTCGACGTAGGGGTCGTACACCGCAACGTCGAGGGCCAGCCCCTCCGCGAGTTCGACCAGCCGGCGTGCGATCGCGCCGAAGGAGACGACGCCGAGCGTCGACCCGACGACCGGGGAGAGCGGCCGCCCGGCTTCCCAGGCCCAGTCGCCGTCCCGTACCTCCGCGTCGTACTGCCGCAGGCGGCGCTTGCAGGCGAGCAGGAGCGACAGCGCGTGGGTCGCCACCTCGTCGGTGGAGTAGTCGGGCACGTTCGTCACCGTCACGCCGTGCTCGGCGGCCGCCGCCACGTCCACGTTGTCGACGCCCGTCCCGGCGCGTGCGACCAGTTCGAGCGACTCGCACGCCTCGAACACCGCGGCGGTGACCGGCGTGTTCACGTCGACCACCAGCGCGTCGGCGGTTTCGGCGGCCGCCGAGACGGCCGCCTCGGTGCTCGTGTCCGCGACGGTCACGTCGGCGTCTAACCGCTCGCGGAACAGTTCGTCGTCGACGAACGGGGTGTCGCTGAGGACGACTTCCATTGACGGGTCGACGTTGGCGCGGCGGGCTAAAAGGGATTAGACACCGTTCCCGCGGCACGGGAACGATCGATCGGTCAGCCGCCCGTTCGACGCTTCCCCCACTCGTGGCCGAGCACGGCGACCGCGGCGAACAGCCCGGCGAGCAGTCCGGCGTGGACGGCCGACCCGACGATGCCGGCACCGACCGCGCCGCCGACGCCGCCAGCGACGCCGGCGTACGCGGCACCGCGGTCGGTCTCGGACCCGAACGGCATCCGTCCTCAGTCGCTCTGGATCCGGGGCGCGAGCATGAACGTGACCTGCCCGTTGCCCTCTGCGATGTCGAAGTGGATCTTGACTGGGAACTCCTCGCCCAGTTCGAGGGTCACCTCGGCGTCCTTGTCGATCGCCTTGTTCATGTCCTTCAGGTAGTCGAGGCTAAAGAGGGAGTAGGCGGGGCCTGCCTGCAGGTCGATGAGGTCGTCGCGGTCGAGTTCGAGATGGACGTCGTCCGTGTCGCCCTCCGCGTCGACGTAGAACTGCTCGTCGGTCTCGTCGACGCCCAGCGCGATGTGGTCCGACACCATGTCGGCGGCGGTGACCGCGCGGTCGATGTCCGCGCCCTCGATGACGATCTCCGAGGCCAGGTCCAGATCGGGGATGTCCGGCTCCTGGCGGATCGAGTCGGGGTCGATGAGCGCGAGCGTGTACTCCAGCCCGTCGATCTGGATGTGGAGCTTGCGGGTCTCCTCGTCGAGTTCGAGCTCGACGAGCTGGCCGGAGTCGGCCATGCCGACGATGTCCTCCAGCCGCGAGAGGTTGACGCCGATGAGGCCGCCGTCCGCTTCGTAGGACTCGAACGCGTCGGCCGACAGCGAGAGGTCGACCATGCCGACGTTGGCGGGGTCGACCGCCCGGATCTCGATCCCGTCCTCGTTCAGGTGGATCTTGCACTCGTCGACCAACACGCTCACGGAGTCGAGCGCGGTTCCGAGCGTCTCCGCGCTCACTATCGCCTTGAACATTCTTGCGTCGAGATTTGGCGGCCCCACATAAAAAACCGCGCGTTCCGCGTGCGCGCGGGAACTGCGACGGGCGGTCGCGGGACCGTTCCCCATCCACGGCCGCGTCCCGCTACCCCTATCTGTATCGGACGGGTAGGGTCCGCTAACTGACCATGGGACGCAAGGACCACTACTACAACTAATCCGCTTAGACTGTTATGCCCTGTAACTCGACGCACTCCGATACAACCCCTTTGTTTCGTGTAGAATCTACTCCTGCCGACAGGAAATAGGAACAAAATCGCCGGGGGTTAGAGCCGCCCAATGCCAACTACCCTCCCCTATTCGAGAAGCTCAAAGTCCTCGTACTGGACGTTGAAGTCGTTGCCCGCATCGGCACACGTCACGTGCCACGTCGTCTCGTAGTACTCATCCACCACCCCCTCAACAACGACAGTCACCGCGGAGTTGTCGCCGCTGAACTCGTCCACGTCAACCGTGATAGTCCGATAACCCGACTCGACGTCACCCCGATCAGCCACGACTTCACCCGTCACCTCAAACACCTCATCATCCAACCCGCCAACCAGTTCCTCGTCAATCACATCGCGCTTCTCCCCGTCACTAACTCGTAGATTCAGCCGAACTTCGGCACCTTCCGAGATGTCGGTGAGGAAGGGATCGATGACCATACCAATGCAATCACACGATGACAGGAAAAGAAGAACGATGGGGACGCGCAGCCACCCCACAGGTGGCCGATGAGCTGTGACGTGAGACCGGTCGGGAGTTAAGCCCGCTCCACCCAGTCCACGTCGCCCTGCAACTGATACTCCGTGCCAACGGGATCAGCGGTCATATACGCCGGATGATACACCCCGGACTTCTTCATGTGCCGCTGATTCACGCCGAGGTACTCGAATCCCTCCACGTCAATGCTGATCGTGACCATCTCCACATCTGCGTTGCCCATCTCATCCACCGACTCAACCTCACCCCTGAACTCACGCCGTAAATCAACATCCACGTCAACAGCGTCCTCATCACCGTGGATGTTCCCCACCACAGACTTCACGTCCACCTCGTCACCAACCTCAACACGACTCATCACCTCAAACACATCCTCGTGACCCACCCCCGTGCTGATGATGGAAACATCCGATACATCGCCCATCAGCTCGCCGTCCGCCGGCGCGTGACCGCGCCACAACTTGTGGGCGTCGAAACCGCTGCGAAACTCCATCACATCATCAACGACGGGCGACTCAAGCACCATTACTCCGTCATCTGGCATCACGTCACGAACGCTCGCCTGTAACTCTCTGCCATCTTCCAAAGTAATGTCCGCGACATCTCCACCGTCGGCACTGCCCAGTTCAGAGACGCTCACCGACATACACGGTGGATTATGGAGCCTTCCCAGTTAAAAGTGAATCAACCGACAACGAGGGAGCGCAGCCACCCCAAAGCGCCGCCGAAGCGGCCCGGAGCGAATCTACGCGGTCACGGGACTGGCACGCTTCTCCTCGTCCTCTACAGGTACCCACTCGTCCACCTCGACAACCCCCCGTTCCACGTACATCACCTTGCAGATGCAGCTGAGAACAACCTCACCGTCCACCTCACCGCGGACGACGCGCCCGTGACAGTCGGTACACCGCATATCTGTCTCCATCTTACCTAACAGTACGCTGTCAAAACGTTTAAAACAATCGACAGAAGGAGTGGTGATTCAGTCGAGACTCTTCTCCAACTTCCGAACCATCTCCTCAACCCGCTCCGCATCCTCTCCATCCAGATACGGTATCACACGCTCACCTTTCTCGATCTTATTCCGAAGCGCAACAGAAGACGCATCAACGAGAATCATCTCCTCAACATCCTCTACGTAGCCGTCAACACTCCACCCGTCACGCCGAATCGGAACGATGTTGTCGGGAGGATCAATCGGATCGTTCGAGTACCGATCATCAGCCATCGACTTGTACTTCTTTCTCGTCCTGCTATCGAGCGATCCGAACGCTGTCATTGCACTATCCCAGAACCCCTTCCGCTCCGATGTCCAGCTTCCACACGTCTCGCCGCTTCGATTGAACACATCCCACCGCTGAACAGCCGCAAGCACGTTCACCTTGAAGTTCACGCTCTTGCCGCTGAACTCCTCGTACTCGACGTGCTCCGGGGCGATGGCGGGCTGATCGTACTTCTCCATTACCTTCTCCAACATCGACTTACGAAGAACGAAGTCGTCCTCGTAGTCGTGAGGATCATACAGCTCTTCCTCGTAGCCGTCATCCTCGCCGTCATTACCGATGAGCGACAGTTCACGGCGCTGGAACTCGTTCTCGATGATATCCTCGACGGTGGCCTTGATTTTGCCGTGTCCCTCGTGTGGACTGTCCTCGACGATCTTCCTCAGCTTGGCTTCAGTCTTGTCGTCAAGGTCTGCACGCAGACTGTAAGTCACTCCACCCGATGTTTTACTACTCTGACACTTATACTTTGTTCAAAACAAAATGTATGTGTGCGGTGTGGATTGAATCCCCGGAGACTATTCCGACCATCTTGTTCAAAAACAAAAGAAAAGAACGCGTCTGGTAATACCTTGTCTGACACTTAGCCTATGTCGCTCGCACACGTTGCCGCTGGATTGACGGTTGCTTCGCGTTGTCGGAGTCAGACCGTTGCATCGGACGCACATCTGAAGCGACGTTTTCGACGTGCCTGCTCTGACGGGCGTTGCTCGTGGTGGCCAGAGAGGCTCGGTGGGGACGGCAGCCTAGGCCAACCATCTCATCCTAAACTTTCCCATAATACACACTTTAAATTACTTTTACTAGAAAGAGTATAGTAGGTAGGTAAGGTTGGTGTTGGTTTGTTCAAAGGGATAACATAATGCTCACGCCCCCCGACTCATCTTCACGACGACTGACTCAGACTCCCACCCCCACTCCTCACGTTACACACACATACTTTGTTTTGAACAAAGTTTGGAGGACGTGAGGAACAGCCAACGACTCTCTCCACGGCTGTCGCTCTGGACTGCTGGCCGTCGCACTCGTGTCCGTCGTTTCTGGCGCTTCCGCCATTCCGCACATTTCTCTCGTCCCGCACGTTTGAAACGTCGATCTCGTCTCCAACGTCAACTCGCGGCCGACGCTAACGCGCACAGGCACGTGCAGACGCGCATAGGCGCACCTGTTCGACTCTTTCCACTCCGCGCCCTATCCGTCGCGTCGGAGATTGATTCGAAATTCGGCCTTCTATGACCCTCTCTGAGAGTCGCGTGCTTGTAGTGATGTTCACGAGGGAACAGTATCACTTCGGATCGGGGCCCACGGCAATTTGATATTCCGAACTTTCTAATACCGGAAGGTGGTCAGACGACGGGGTTTTCCGCGGGACGGCCGTACACACGTGTGCAGATGAGCAGTGTAGGCAGGAGGGAGCGTCCGTCGCTCCCCGACTGCATCTCAGCGGTAGAGCAGGATCAGATGGTAGTCGTCGAAACCGATGCGGGAATCGAGTTTCAGGTGTACGTGACCGTGATGGATTGGAATCCCGATCCGTTCGCGTTCCGCGATGGAGTGAGGGAGTGGCGGTTGGATGTTGGCATCGAGGTGTACGACGAGGAATGTGATCTGGGAGCGGTTGAGCACCCTGTTGGTGACATCAGGACGACGTGGGATCACCGTGATGGATGGGGTGATGCGGTGGCTCGTGTTGCCGAGTTGCCTGATGAGTTTGATATCGATGATTTCGAGGATTACGGTGAGTATGAGAGCGAGATGGTTTACGAGGAAGTCGGTGAAGTCGTTGACGTGCGTCGGAGTTGAAGCCAGCGCGGTTTTCCTTTTTATTTTTCACTTCGGTGGAGAGTGCGAGTCGCCGCGCTCAGACGCTTTTCCCGGACGAGTTCAATAGGCATACTGACTAAAGAAACCGGATTATCAACTACCGATAGGATACCAGTCCTTCGCCGAAGCAAATGAACGGGCTAGATCTGTGTTTGAGCGGATGGTTGCGGAGTGAGACCTAGATCCCCAGCTCGGTGATTCCGGCGGCGATGAACGCGGCACCGTAGTTTTTCCCGTCGATGTGTCGGCGGACGATGGCACCTTCCGGCAGACAGTCGTGGATGGTGAACTCGTCGATGCTGTACCTTCCCTTCCCATTCAGCGCCCTGACGCCTCCTTCGAGGATCACTGGAGTGAGCGTGGTTTCGCGCCCTTGCTCGTCACTCGGCCCTGTGGGTGCTTCGAGGTCGCTGAAGTCCTTGTAGTAGTCCGGGACGGCGATCTTGCCCCGGGAGTGTCGCTCGATGAAGTTGTCGACGCGGGTCGGCGGTGACGTCACCAGTCCGATGGTGCGCGGCTTGTCGGTGGCCTCGGTCTCGCCACCGGTGTTCATTCTGACTGTCAGCGCCGGCGTGAGATTGTCCAGCGTTGTCGGTTCTGACCAGTCGATGTTGTCGTGGGGCAGTTCATCGCTCCACGCGGTGTGCATATCCGGGTGCTGTTCCGCGGTTTTGATAGGTTCTGTGCTCCCCTCGGTCGTTGGTAAGTCCTTCACGGGGTGCTGACCCCTTTCCATCACGGGGCCACTCGGCCCGAGACTTTCACTTCGATAACGGGGTGTCTCCCCCGATTGCGAACCCGCTGTGATCCCACCCGGGGGATGTCCTATTGGGCTTCTAGTCGATTCCGCCGCTGGCCGCCAACCCCCCGGCAATAATCCCGTATATTTGTGGCCATAGCCGGCAGTTGCCGAGTGTTCTGCCGAGTGATTTATTCACCGTCGTGAGTGAGTTATTAATGTAGTGCGTGCTACATATTCTGAGCCAGAGAGGTGCGATGATCTCAGTCAGATGGTGCTGTCTGCGCTGCACAAGCGGGGTCGAGCCAGCACCTCGCAGTTGAGGAGGATGACCGGCGGCGACAGCAGTAGCATCAGGTATCGCATCGACGAGTACCTGTCCCCCGCGGGACTCGTCCGCGAGGTTGACCGCAAGGAACACGCCGGCAACGACGTGCGCGTGTTTGAGTTGACGAACGAGGGGCAGATGTACGTCAGCGATATGTGGAGTGACCTGACCCACTACGCACGCCGCCACGAGGTGCTTGACGCCGCCGAGGAGACGCACGACCGTCTTGATCTGCTTCACGACCGCATCGATGATTTCGAGCGACGACTGGACGAGATGGACGAGGACATCGAGGGCATAGCGGACGAGCTGTTCAGCGAGTGGCAGCAGTTCCGGGGCGGGATGGAGGGCAACTTCTCACAGTTGCGCGAGCAGGTCGCCTCGATGGAGGAACAGTTGGAAGCCGAGCAACGCGAGCGCGAGAAGCTCGAAGAGCGCGTGGACGAGTTGGAGCAGCTGGTGGGGAGCGAGACCGATATGGCCACGCGCCGCGACGAGACGCTCGTTGAGGCTGTCGTTCGGAACCGCCGGCTGGTTGAGGAGGCGTGGGCACGCGTGATGGAGTTTGAGATAGAGACCGGTGTAGCGAACTACCTCAGCGTGGGGAAGGCGAAGGAACTCGTGTCGGGGTACGGGCCGCGAGAGCTGCGGGACTGGCGGCGGTGACGTGGTGGTTCAGTTGATTTCTTGAAACAGTGTGATAGCTTCCGCCTTGAAGCGGTTGTACAGTCTTCTTTCGGCCCATTCATCCGCCTCGTGGATACGGTAGTCGTTGCGCCCCGCACGGACGATCACGGCGCTGTTGATGTCGAGCGAGTCGAGTTGATGCAAGGCAACTGTCTGCATTTTCGAGGCGTTAGTAACTCTTTTTGAGGTCTTGATCTCAACGAGAATCACTTCCTCGGTGTCAGGATGTAGGAGCAGCAGATCGATTCGACCGGCATAGCCGGCGTCGCCGTGTTTGTGTTCCTCGTTGAGGAAGTTGGTTGTCTCGGCGTGTTCGCACCTGATGACCTGCATTTTCGCGGCCGCGTACGTTTCGGCATCGATCAGGTCGCAAAGCGCGTCCTTGACCCGGGACGTGATGTCGCGAGCATCCGACTGGGCTTGCTTGGCGAGATCGTCGAAGATGAACCGGTCGGGGTAGTAGTCCTTGAGCGTGGAGACCACCTCGGCCTCTGTGCCGGTGTTGGGGTCGAGAAGTTGGACTTTGATGTCGTCTCGCTTGTGGGTGGATCGGTAGTCGTCTTCCAGACTCTCCTGCAGGTTCAAGTGTGCGGTGCGCCCGACCAGTCCCGCGTATTCCCGGACGCGTTCCGGGTTCTCGACGCTCCGATCGTAGTTTTCCAGCGGGAACAGAGGTTCGTGTAGTTCTCCCTCCATGGGGTGATTGAAAGGCACTCTCTGCACGATCTCGTTGACGCTGGGATAGTATGTCTCGCCCCGCTTGAAGCACCATACACCGTCTTTCTGGACTGCCCGGAGGTCGGAATCCGGAAAGTTCACCTCGCGGTGGAACTCGACGCTGGCCATATCCCGTGGAACGCCCCGGGAAAATATATCATTTTCCTGAACAGAATTCGCCCCCCCACACTTGGTACTTCAGGTATCCACGGTTTGGAGATGACCATCACGGGTCTCGATCTCCACGGTTTGCTCGCCCCGGGTGTCGATTTTGACCGTGGTTTCACTCTCCCGGGCGTGGATTCGGATGTTGAGGTCGTTCGCGCCGAGTGAAAGGAGATCGAGGTCATCGTCCGAGTACCGTCCGCCGTTGGTAATCCGATCGAGCGGGTCGAGGAACATTCTGTCATCGAGTGCGCTGTTCCTGAGTTAAATGGATGTGCCCCGGGCAGCATCCGGGGCAGAAGCAGAGACCAAGTCAAAGGCTGGGGCCGATACCGTCGAGATGAAAACCTCATCCAATAGTATTGTATTTCTCGTTTGTATCACTCGAGTAGGCGCGTGCAGATTCACGGGTTGGACTCTGCTGACTCGGCTTCTTGGCAGGGACAGACGGGGTTTTCGGAGAGAAAATCAAGGACGTTGTGTCTTCGATCGCACTCTCCGCATCGAACGTGAAAGGAGATGCTGGCCCTTGGATCGTCGATGCTGGCCGCTCCATTACGAACAAGTCGTTCCAACGTTCCTTCCACGACGTTGGTAAATCTGGTCTGCATCTTGCTGATCTGCTTCCGGTCGTGGCTGATGTCCGGTGAGTAGTCCCGGCTGGTGTCGATGTCGAGACAGTCCTTGAGGTGGCTCAGCAGAGTCCTGTAGCTGATGAAATCGGTGTTCACGGTGTCAACATCCACGCCCTGTTCACGAAGTTCCGTTTCGGCGCGGCGTCTCTCCGAGTCCAGCACATCATCGTCGGTGAGCAAGCGATAGTAGTTCTCCGCGTCACCATCCAGCACCGTCATCCCTGCTTTCTCCATCGCTCGCTCCAGCACGAGTTGGTTGAACCAGTCTTCGAGGGTTCTGACGCCCTTATCTTCTTCGTTGTACTTGTGGAGGAGTCGTTCGTCGAGATTGTACATCGAGTAATCGTCCCGGACGCGCCCCACCTTGCAGCACGAGGTTTTGGTCATCGTCTTGGGCCCGGTTGCGCAGCCCTGTCCACTTGAAGGCTGCATCGGATTGCTGCGTCTTCTTCAAGTTCTGGCTGAACTCACAGGTATCTCATCCCATTTACGACGAGCAGGGCGAGTTGTACGGGAGTATGGAGACTCGAGGAGCAGGCTCGTCACGCTGTACGATAACAAGTTCGACAGTCTCGGTACGCGGTAGATCAGCCAGTTCCTCTACTCGTCGGAGGTGGTTGAATTGAATGAGATCGAGCAGAAGGTGTAGCAGCTGCGGTTTTACATTTATAAGTAAACGATGAATAATAGGAAGTGCGGATGGTCGAGTACGTCAGAGCGTTGCATCCGAATCCAGAACAGGATGGTATGGCAGACGACATCCCCGACGAGAAGGTGCCGGGTTGCGGCGACACGGTGCTGTTGGAGTATGACGAGGCTCCGCCGGTTGAGGAAGGCGACGTGTTCCGCGACTCATGTCCGTCCTGTAAGCGTCACGACGCCCGGTTGGAAGTTGTCGAGATTCGAGCCGAGTAACCGCGTTCATTCTCCCCCCATCTCGGGGTACGATGTGACCTCGCGATACTCATCAACCCGTTCCTCGTACTCCTCTTCCGCGACTTCGAGCATCGTATCGACGAGGTTCTCGGCAGCCTCGTAGTGACGGTTGACACGATCCATAACGTCGATGTGGTCTCCATCGACTGGCTCGAAGGATGCCTCGGGATCGCCGGGTCTGAAGTCATCCAAGTCATCTATCGGGACGGTTATCGTTATCTCGGTGTCGTCGGTGGTGGGGCCGAGGAAGTGGACGAGTGAGGACGGAAGGGTGAGGTGGTGTTGGCCATAGGTTCGCAGGGCCTTGATGACCTCGTTTTCTCTCTTGAACTTGTTCTTGGCGTCCTCGATGGAGCCATCCGATGGGAGGTGCGGTTCGACGTTCTTCCCGAGTATTTCCTCGAAGCTGTATGCGGCGGCGGTGTAGTTGTGGACGTCCGCTCTCACTCGGCGGTGGAAGTCGCCGTCCTGATCGATGCCCTCGTCCTCGATTGTGTCGTGTGCTTCCTGCAGGCGTTGCTGGTTGTGGTGGAGGATGGCGATGGCGTTGGTGAGTTCGGCTGCGGCGTCGGTGAGCTTACGGACGGGGTGTGACTCCTTTTGCAGGGGCTCCTTTCGGGATGTCTTGGATATGTCTGCCGGTCTTTCAGGTCTGTCTGTGCCGCGCTCGTTCGCGTCGAATAGGAGAGCCAAGTCCCTGTTCTCGACTCGCACGTCGTACTCGATGTTGCAGTTGTCCCCGGGGCAGTCGTGGCGGGCAGTGTAGACCTGTTGAGACTTGCGCTCCAGTTCGTTGGCTTGGATGTCAAGCTCGGTGTTGCAGGAGAAACATTCGACGTCATCGAGGAGTGTGTTTATCAGACGTTTCAGCTCGTCGTCCATATTGGCTGAACCGGCGGTATGACCAAGTTAATTGGGCTGGAGAAGTTGATGCATACAGAGAACGGTGAAGACATCCTCTGGAGCGATTCGAGTGTGACATCTTTGGCGTGCCACGCCAGCCGCGTCACGGCGTCGATGCCGTAGATGGCGCCCTCGTCGTTGAGGAGAGTTGGCCACTTGTCGAGACGCTTCGCAACTCCAGTCTTGCGGATGAGATGGAGGTATTGATCGTCCATCTTGTGCTCGTGATTGCCGACCATGCCGTAGAAAGGATGTCGGCGGTATTGAGTGGCTGGAGAATATCGATACAGCGATTCTAGTCTGGAAGGCGAGGATAGCGAGCTTCGAAGCTGTCATCCACACAGATGACCTCTTCGACATCTTTGTCGATTGCGTACTCGATAGCCTGCTCGAAGGTGTTAGCGAAGTCCTCTCGGCTGTATAGCTCCCATATTGGAATTTCCCGGGGGGTATCGCTCACGTGGAGGAGCCGTGTAGTCCTGTGAGATCGTATGTGATGGTGGCTGACAGACATATCTGGGTCAACCGACGTGAAAGAGGAACAGATTCATACCATGAGTTGGAGAGCAGAAATCTTCACCATATCAAATAAGTGTCCCCGACGGGTCGTATCGTTGTATGAGCACTCGCGGAGATGGGGGTACGAATCTGCTCCCCTCCCTTAATTCGTCCTTTTCGCATGACGATGTCTCGATGGATCTCACGATGTGCGGCCTCCTCGTGGAGAAAGCTGAGGAGATGGCGAAGCTCTACGCTAAACACAGGGATTGGACAACGGTTGAGGATCGTTGGTTCGAGGAGAGACGTGATGGTCGGAGCACTCGTGGGAGTTCGCGCAAGATTTATCGGGTATTGAGTTCCCGTTTCAAAACCGCAGACAGGTCACTGCCAGCGATTTCCCGACTGCCGTCGATCTTCGATCTCTGTGGAGGGAAGCGGGACAAGGCACAGGTACTGTATTTTTATCTCATCGAGGATGACCCGCTCGTCAAATTCGTCGTTCACGAGTACGTCCGCCGACTGCAGGAACGCGGTGTGGGGGGACTTGATTTTGAACAGGATACCGTCGAGTCGCTTCTCAACGAGTTCCACTATTCGGACGGGGAGCAGTTCGACTACGCAGACTCGACCACCGCTCGCTGGGGCGAAGGACTTCGAAGCGTGATGCGAGAGATCGGTGTTATCGAAACGCAGCAAACGTTACAAGGCCAAACTCCGAACATCAGCGAGATTCCGCTCCTCGTCGCGGCGGGCTACTCTTGGGAGAATGCTGGAGACGAGTGGCTTTCCCAACCTCGCGGTTGGCTCTATCTCTTCCAGCCGGAGCAGTACTGGGAATCGCTGGCTGAACGTGTCGGCAACCATCCCGGCTGGGAGGCAAGTGGCATCCACGGAGAGTTGCGCCTTGAGCCGGTTGACGACACGTACGGTTGGGCCGAACCGATGGAGGAGGATATATGACGAACGAATCGTGGTTCACCGCCGATGTCGGCGCCGACTTTGAGGAGTCCGTGCGGATCGACCGGGAAGACGATGGCCGCGACCATCGGCTGGACTCCATTGACACCTACCATGTGACCGACGAGGCCGAGGACTTCATGTCCGACTTCCTCGCACGGTTGCTCGGTCGTTCGGAGGACATGCGGTCGGGAGCAAACTACTGGCTCTACGGATACTACGGTAGCGGGAAGAGTCACCTCCTCAGCGTGCTTCGCGGCCTGATGGACAGCGAGTGGCTTCGCCGGCGAGACGACATCTGGGGACAACTGACTGACGGGCGCGATCTGTCGACGCTGCAGACGACGTGGGACTCCATTCACGACGAGTACGAGGTCATCCCGATCTCGGTGAATCTCCTGAAGCACCAAGGGCAGAAGGAACTCAGCTTCAGTGAAATCGTCCTGCAGGCCGCCCACACGTCGGAACGCCTCACCGGCGTCGAAGGCGGGCTCTCCCCCCAGCTTGACGTGGCATACTTCGAGGACTGGTATCGGACGACCGACGCGTGGCCCGACCGTACGACCCACGCTCGAGCTGCGCTTCGCGATACCGTCGCCAACCCGGACAAGTACGACTGGGAGGACGTCCAGCAGTACAACGCGCTGGCCGACGTGGTTCTGCCGACGCTCTTTGAGAAGGAGACCGGAACGGCTGATGGATTGGACGACCTGACTCCCTCGGATCTCGATCCCGAGGCGATGGTCAGCCGGCTCGAACAGCTGCGAAGCGACCGGGAGGACGAACTCGGGCGGCCAGTCAAGCTCGTCCTGTTGCTCGACGAGGTGAGCCTGTTCATCGGAACCGACTTCGACCGCCTGACCGAACTGCAGACGCTCGCGGAGAGCGTCGACGAGGTCGGCGACGGCGACATCCAGTTGGTGGCGACCGCACAGGCCAAGATCGAGGACGTCCAGCCGCAGTTCGCGGCTCGCGGTGCCGACTTCAGCATCGTCAAGGATCGGTTCCCCCACCGGTTCGGACTCCCGAGCAGACACGTCGGGGAGATCTCGACCCAGCGGCTGCTCAAGAAGACCGAGGACGGCAGACGGGCAACGGAACGCGTCCTCGAACGCACCAGCAACGAGCCGGAGACGCTGCTCGTGTATTCGGGCATCGAGCAGAACACCGAACCGCCGCTGGACGACATCGACCGTGAGCGACTACTCGACTTCTACCCGTTCCTGCCGTATCAGCCAGCGCTCTTCCTCGAGATTCTCTCGAACCTCCGGCAAGAGGCCCGCGATCCCGCCAAGTCGATCTTCTCGGGGACGGCACGGGCCATTCTGGCCCTCGTCCACGGCCTTCTGCAGGAGTGGATGGAGGCCGGCGAGGAGGCACACCTCGTGTCGCTGGTTGATTTCTACGACCTCATCGAACCGGAACTCGAAGACATCACGCCGCAGGATGTCGCGGTCATCGAGGAGATCGAGGAGCAACACCGGCAGGGCGAGCTGGAGAAGATCGACGTGGACGTCGCGAAGGCCGTTCTGCTCCTCCAGCACGTTCCCGAGACGATTCCGATGTCCGAGCGGAACCTCGCGGTGGCCATACTGAGCGACCTCGACGGCCCGACCCAGTTCCAGATGGAGAACCGGGTCGAGGACTCGCTCCAACGTCTCCGGAAGTTCATCCGGCCGACGCACGACGAGACCGGGCCGAAGTACGCCTTCACCCACCCGGAGGAGCGGGAGATCATCGAGGCCGCCGAGCAGAACCTCGACGATCCCGACTGGGATGCCATCATCGAGTCCGTCGACAGCTACCTCTGGGACGATGTCGTCCGCGATCTCTCGCTTCCGACATCTGTCGAGTACGCCGACACCGGCGAGCAGTACCCCGTTCGCTACGAGTTCAGCGTTGACGGCATCGCGTTCGACACGACCGTCGAGGCCGACGACGCACTCGATGTCGAGGTCGCCATCGAGGGGCTGTCACCCGAGGTGTCAGAGGTCGACTATGATGGGAACCCACTCGAATGGACGATCAGCGAGGACGGTCTCAACGATCTCCGCGACACCCTCATCGAGTGGTGGTCGCTCAGGGCCGCCGTCGGCGACCACACGCTCCCGCAGTCCGTGGAGCGCGACCTCTCCGAGCGGGCAACTCGTGTCCGAAGCAAGCTCGTCGAGGCACTCAAGAGCGGCTCGTTTGCCGTCAAGGATCGGACTGACCTTCGTGTACTGGCCTCGGCGGTCGAAGAGTTCGTCGATGTTCGCTATCCCGACGACTTCCACCCCGTGATGCTGCAGATCGGCGATGAACACCTACAGGAACTCCGAGGACTCTCGGCCCAAGACCCGCTGCCCGCGTGGGCCCAACAGATCGAGGTTGCCACCGAGGATCCGGAGACTCACGGCGGTTCCATCCAGAACAACGTGCGGGCATTCACCGGCCAGCAATTGAAGCAGAGCGACGGTAGTCTCGCGATGAGTACTGTCCTTGACGGGATCGTAGAGAAAGAAGAACAGCAACGCGAGAAGACCTCCGAACTCGCAGTGTACGACGATGCCCGCCCAGCGTTGTGCGCCATCATCTGGGGACTTTGTCGCAAGGGCGACTTCCTCCCAGTCGACGAGACTGGAGACTCACTCGAACTCGATACCATCATCGATCTCAGTAAGCTGACGACTACACGTCTTGCTCTTGGAGGTGAGGGTGAAGGTCTACGGCAGATACTTGAGTCAGGTGGGTTCCTCGACTCAACCGAGACAATCCCCGACGGGCTGGTAAGGCTTCAGTCAGCGAACGACACGCTGGCCAGCCGCCTCGGAAGCCTCATCGAGGACGTGCAACTGGTCGCAGAAAGCGACGTCCAGACGCAGCACGTTCAGGGTCTGCTCGACTCGTTCGTCGACGCTCTCGAAGACAAACAACAGGACGCTAACGACCGCCACGAGGCCGTCAAGTCTCGCGACACCGACTGGCAGCGGGTCGTCGAAGCCACCAACGATGCCCAAGAGTGGTACGACGATGCCAAGGAGGTGTGGAATCTCCGCCTGCCGGCACTTGCACAACTCGACGCCCAGCTCACTCTCGCTCGACAGTCCTTCGACTGGCTGACCGACGAGTGCGAAACTGCCAGCCGGAAACTTCGGGATAATATCGCGGAGTACGACGACGAGTGGTGGACACACGACGGATGGGACATGTTCAACGATTCCCGTACTGTCTCGCCGTCCTTGGACGACGCCATCGAGGACGCATGGCAGACGTTCCAGAACTCGACTGACATAAATACACTCGTTCGCGAATTCGATGACCACCCGTGGATACGACCGCCGAGCGAGTTCGGATCGAACGTCCGCCCTGCCTTCGAAAACGAATACATCACGCCGCTTCGCCGTGCTGTGTCGTGGTACGAGGACATCTCGGAGGCCGTCAGCACCGTGACTGGCGGTACGACGGGGACTGAGGCGGATGCCTTCATTCGTGCGACGGACACGCTGGTCGACACGGAGCCACTCCGCGTGGTCACGGGCAGTGAGATCAGCGAACTGCGGGCCACGTTCGAAGAGTTGCAGACGGTCGTCGGCGACCAACAGCCGTCGGAAGTCACTGCAGTCGGTGTCCTCCCGTCGGATCGGGAGTCGCTGGACGCTGAACTCGAGCGATTAGCCGAACGGCGCGATCTCAGTATCGAGCGGACGGAGACGGGGGTGATCGTCCGATGACGAGCAAGCGGCCGCTCCACGACTTCAAGGAGCGGCTCGCACGATTCGCAGACGGGCGTCGCGGCATTCGGAATCCGTTCGTGATCGTCCCCGTTCAGCCGAAATACGAGCGACGCGTCGCTGACCGCCTCGTCGAGTGGGCGGACAACCCACACGAAACCGAGGGTTTCCCGACGGACGGAACCGTGCAAGTCCTCCGGCTTGACGAGTTGCTCGTGGAGACCGATGTGTTCGACCTCGCGGTTGACCTCGGTGAGGAGGCCGAGCCAGCGACGATCGAAGACACGATGCAAGACCGACTCGCTGAAGAGTTGGTCGAGGTCATGGTCGAAGAAATCGCCTCTCCCGACCAGCAGCGACACGTGGTCATCCTGACCCATCTCGGCAGTCTCTATCCGTTCACGCGGGCCTCGGAGTTGCTCGACGAACTCGACCGCCGCAACGTCCAGTCGACGATCGGCATCCCGTTCCCCGGGGACATCGTCGGCGGGAAGCTGAGCTTCTTCGGCGAGGAATCGCGCAACTACTACCCGGCTCACCAGATCGACGGCCGCATCGAGGAGGTGCATCTCCAATGAGCGACCACCGAATTCACGACATCTTCCAGCAGTCACCGACCCGCGAACTCGAGGAAGTCCAGAAGGTTAACGCCAGAGCGCAGGCCGAGAACGACGTTCGCGAGTTCTACGAGACCGACAGCGCACGGAGCGTCCTCACTACGCTCGGCAACCTCATCGACAAGTACCCTCAGGAAGAGTCGCGCTTCCTCTACATCTCCGCGACGTTCGGATCGGGGAAGACCCACCTCCTGAAGCTCGCCGGATTCGCCGCCGACACCGAGTCGGAGTTCGCTGACCTCGGTGAGGAACTGGCGAGTCGGTGGCCGGGGTTCCAGTCGTTTAGACAGAGCATCGCCGACTCCCACGTCGACCGCCTGAAGCCGGTCTTCCTCAACCTCCTCAACAGAGACGCGTCACAGGAGCCGCCACTCCCCTACCTCATTTACGAGGCCATCGGCCGCGAACTCGGGTATCCGACTGATCCGAACTGGCTGCTCGAATGGGCGTGGCAGCTGGACATGAACCACGGCGACTGCTGGGAGCAACTGCAGGAGATCGAATACGACGGGCGAACGTTTGACGAGGTGTACGACGAGCGGGCCTCGCTGCGGAGCTGGCTCTATGGGGCCGTTCCGACACTCGACGACTCGCCGTATCGCTCCAGCGACGAGGTGAAGCAGTCGATCGATACTGCGATTGAGGAGGTCGATCCGGACGAATTCGACCCGGACGAACTCGTCGATCGGGTCGAATCGGCACAAGAGGCCCTGAGTACGCCCGAGACAGAGACGGAGCTGCTGATCGGCCTCGACGAAGTGGCGCTGTTCATCGGCGACGGCCGCCACCGCTATCGGGAGTTCCAAGAGACGATGGAGGCCCTGACCAACCCCGCGACGGGGCCGAACCCACCCATCGTCGGGACGGGCCAGTATCCCTTCGATCGCATCCACGGGGAGTTCGAGGACTCTGACGTCACCGACGAACCATGGTGGGGCGAGCAGGAGCCGCTGGAGGGGGCCGATACCGAGATCATCGTCCGCAAACGATGGCTCCAGAAGGACGGCGACGGCGAGCAGGCGGTTGACGCGGCGATTCAGGCGCTTCCCGACCTCACGCTCGATACGTACGCGGACATCACGGGCGCGGATCCCGATGCAATCGAGTCGTACCCGTTCCGCGAGTACGACCTCGGACTGTTGCGCACGGTGATCCAGCAGCTGATGCCGCGTGGCCGCGTGACCGAGGAGGAGTACGTGCAGGGGCGAGCCCTGCTCATCCTCGTGCGGTCGCTGTTCACGCGGTTCGAGTGGGGCGAGAAGTCAGTCGGCGCCCTCGTCACGTGGGACGAGTTGTACGACCTGCTGGTCGAGGAGACGACGTACGTCCCGCTGTGGGTGCAAGAGATGGTCGAGAACAAGCTCGTCCCATCCGCGGGCGGGGATAAAGATGCGTTCTCGGTGCGGGTCGCGAAGGCGCTGTACCTCCTGAATCAGGTGCGCTCGGAGGTGCCATCCACGCCGGCGAACCTCGCCCGACTGATGGTGGAATCGACCGACGCATCACTCGAAGAAGTCCAAGACGATGTCGAGTCGGCGCTGGCCGACCTCGTCGAGGACAGGAAGGTGCTGACCGAGACGAGCGACCGAGGTGACGAGGAGTACCTGCTCGTCTCCGAGGAACAGGAAGACATCCTCACGCGGGCAAAGACGCGTGCCCAACAGATTTCGTCGCACCGGCTGTCGGCCAAGCTGGAGACGTACCTGCAGGAGGGGAGTGACCACCTCCTCTCGGCAGGCAGTCGACACGAGGTCGACCTCGACGGCGAGCGCCGGGTGCCGCTCCGGTTCGATTACTCCGTCCTCGATCCGATCGAGCAGGCTCCCACGCCGGAGTTCGATGCAATTCGCGTCCGGCTGGTCGCCGACCGCCCCGACACGGTGGCCGATCAGGTGGATGCGTGGCAGTCGACCAACGAGGGACAGGACGGGGGCGAACACGTCCTCGTGGCCGTGGAGATCTCGGAGTCCACTGTCGAGCGTCTGCGGGACGTGATGGGGATGCAGGAAGTCCTGTCGGAGGAGACAGAGACGTATCCGGACTTGGAGTCCGACCACCGCGACGATCAGCGTGCGCTCGAATCGACGGTACGCGACCAGCTCGACGAGGCCGACATCTACGTCCGAACCGGAGACACGAGGGGTCGTTACGGCGACGTGTTCGAGCAGGTCGTGACGAATCAGGTGCAGTCTGTGTTCGGCCAGACGAGGCACGCTTTGACGAACGGGATCACCGAGGTCGACGATGCGAAGCAGATGGCGCGGTTCTTCCGCGGTGTTGACGACTGGCCGCTGTCGAGTGAGGATGCCGTCACGCTCGGCGTGGATACCGACCGGGGGGAACTCGCGGACGGGTGGTGTCAGGAGTTCCTCGATGACTACGAGAACACGCAATCGCTCCGCGGTGAGGACTTGCTCGCTCAGACCGTCCAGCGCGGGGGCAAATACCGCGGGACACCACGGGAGTCCATCGCGGCGCTGCTGATCACGCTCGCCACGGCCAACGAAATCGCTCTCCGCCGCGACGACGAGTACATCACCGAGCCCGAGGAGATCGGACGGGCGGTCAGGAACAAGACGAATCTGACTAGCCTACAGATTCGATTCGAGTCGCTGGACGGTATCGATCCCGACCAGATACGGGAGATCGTCCGGACGCTCATGAGCGAGTCACCGGAGGGTAGTGATCCGGACGCGTGGCTCTCGGAGTTGGCAGACTGGGTCGAGGAGAACAGCGTCCTCGTGAAACGCATCCTTCGGGGCGTGAGCAGAGAGTTCGGCGAGGGTGCGTCGCTGGACGAGCTTGAGGACGCCCTTGAGCCGGCACTCGGCGGAGAAGGGCTTGAGACCGAGGACTTCGCGACCGATGCAGTCGAGCGACAGGCCGAACGGTTCGCTCGTGCCAGAGGGCTATTCCGCCCAGATGAAGACGATCAGACGCTGTGGGAACGGTTCAGCGATCGGACGGCCGAGATGCAGCGACTCCACCCCGGAGCAGATGTCACCGGCGATATGCAGAGCATCGCTGGCGGTAACGAAGTGCCCGACGCTGAGCGACTGCGGACGTTGATCGACGAGGCAGACGCCCACAGGCAGCGCGTTGTCCGCGAGCAGTACGAGCGCATCACCGGCGAGGTGCCAGCCGACGAGGGGCCGGAGAGTGTCGTCTCCAGTCTCGTTACGTGGCTCTACGCCCACGACGGGAGCAGCAAGGAGATCGCCGACCGCGTCTCCGTCGAATTCGAGGGTGTGACGATCGACGACCTATACGATCTCTTCGAGACGGCGTGGGAGGGCGGGTCGTTCTCAGAGGAAGAACTCGTCGACCCATCGGTCGTCCAGCAAGCCGAGCGATACAAGAAGGCACGACGCCTCCTCGAAGCGGCTGGGGGTGAAGCCAGTCTCTGGTCGCAGCTCCGTGACGCTTCGAGTCAGCTTGAAGAGGAGTATCCGAACCACCCGGTCACGAGCGACGTGGAGGAGACGCTGTCTCGATCACAGCCGCCGAGCGTGGACGAGGTGAAGCAACTACTTGAGGAAGCCGATGATCCATTCAAGGTCGATGAGCGGCTGGCTGAACTCGCCGATGAACTGCAGGCCGAGTACCCCGGTCACGAACTGACAACGGAAATTGTCGACGCCGTCGAAGGAACCAGTCCACCGAGTGACGAACGTGAGAGGGAGTTGATTGAGGATGCCGAACAGTTGCTTGAGGGCGTTGATGAGCAGTTGCGGCGGATTCGAGAGACGATGAACGAACTCGAAGACGGCTCGGTCGTATTAGTGGAGTCTATGGACTGAAACTGGCTGTTTATGGCTGGGAACCTGATCACTTGGAATCTTGTTGGTTCCCTCGCCACCGGTAGTCTCACAGCTATTGTGACTGTATTTCTGACATTCCTTTTCTATAAAAGACGGGATAAAATACGGTCGTTACGGGCAGTTCAAAGTGAGATTGAGCAGAATAGAGAGATAGCTAAGGATTTGAAACCATATCTATCTCAAGATATTAAATGGTCTGTATCGAATTCTGAAAGAACGGATAGTCTCGGGCGGTTCCACACCTCTGCATTTCGATCAGCATTGAATAATGGTGTGTTGATGACTATTCAAGAGGAGACTCGGGATTCGATTCTAAACCATTATCAAGATATTGAGAAAATTAATGATCAAATCGACTATCGAGAACAATTGCGGGCTGGTTCCGGGCGATCGATGGGGAGCTACCGGGATAGACGAGTTAGTTTGAATGTCCTCATACTACAATTACTACAGAAGCAACTCTCGGAAGATCTGCGAGACCAGTTAGAAGAAGCTCTTGAAGATGTAGAGGATTCTCCAACAGCGGAATTCGTCTCACCGGGGGATACAGTTACTTTCGACGAATTAGAAACGCAGATTGATGGTGAACTCCAGTCTCACCGGTTTCTAAGAAAAGTTATCTGATCCTAAGTTTTGGTCGCTTGTACCCCCGTGTTGATCATCAGATTCCCATAAAACGTAGGAGGGGAACGACCTCTTATCCAGCGTCTTGCTTTGAGAGTGAGATATACTGCTCGTCTGTGAGCGGCGAGTCAAGATGATCATCGTTGAAGAAGCGGAGTACAGCCCACACATCCCGCTTATCGTCCATTTTAATCGCCATTTCACCGTCGTCGTTCTCCTCGAATTTCACATCCGTGTCGAAGTTGTCACGGATGTACGTCGCATCGTCCGAATCCAGCTCCTCGTACGTTCCACGCTCGTGGACTTTGTACATCAATCGGAGAACGCGATTGTTCCCGTAGACGGCGTTCTTGAACATCTCGAAGTCGTGGAAGGGGATATCCGTCTCATCGATAGCATCGATAACCTCGTCTGCACAACGCTCGTATTCAGCGAGATAGTCGAAGACCTTCTCGAACTTCGACTGGTTGAAAATATACATCAACTCGTCGTAATAGATAGCGTCAACTCGGTCAGGAATCGAGATTAGGGATTCATCGACCTTTCTGTGCTTTTCGCTCCCGACCTTCATACGGGCCCAAGACGTCCGTCCCATAATCTGTCGACGGCTGTAGTGAAGGAACGCGATCGCCATCTCATCGTTGTCCTCGTCTCGAAGGCGGATCGCTTGGAACTCTGGCTTCGGTGGTTCAGTATACGTGGTGTGGCTAAACCGTTGTCCCTCAAGCAACCGCTCGAAATTGTCGAATTGAGGGATGTTTTCGCTGGATTCGTACTGAACGAACGTCTGATCTCGATCTCGATTTTCGAGGCTATACTCCGAGAAGCGGATGCTATCGTTTTCTAGTGCAGATTGCTTGTTTTCCACCTTGTCGCGCAACAGCTCCTCCAGCTCCTCAGGAATTTCTTGATCTAACGAGATACGTTCGAAGTTATAGTCGTATTCCTCGTCGCTGCTCTCGTCTAAACGAGCCAGCAGGAGATCAATCCCGAGTTCGCTTGTATCGATATCCTCAATCCGTTGCAGAAAGTCAACCAGTCTATCGAATTGATCTCGAGCTTCGCTCCGGCTCGCCGAACTCATTATCTTGTAGTGATATACACGTCGCTACTTATTCTTGCGGTGTTGATTGTTATGTCATTACCATCCAGACGGTCTTTAGTGAGCAGAATTCGCCTCTCGTGTTCCGTCTCAACCTCGTACACTCGATAGCGGAAGGCGACCAGTACAGGATTGACGAAGAGGCGGTTCGACCGGATCACGATTGCTGCGACTGTGACGAACAAGACCAGAAACGCCGCTACGTCGAACACGTTAGAGAACTCGAATACGATGAACGGGAATATGTAGACCAGTAGGTATTCTGTGAACATATCTGACCGGTTTCTATACTGTTCTATCTCACTCAGTTGGCCCTGCCGCGTACGATTCATCCGTATCATCAGGGCCAAGAAGACGACGCTGACGACGGTGAGAATGACAGAGCCAATCGAGAGATAAGACAACTCGACAGGGCCAACTCCGACTGGTTCGAGTCGGTACCCCAAAATCGAGTGGACAGCGTCGTGGGCGCGAAGGGCGACGATGATGTAGAGCGGGCTATAGGAACTTAGGAATAGGACGATCTTGGCCCAGCTCGGTATGCGCCCCATTAGGTGCTATAGATTCTATTCGGAAGTCAAAGTCAGTTTTGTATCAGCTATGTAACCCAATTCGGCGAGAGAAGTAGATCTTGGTTCGATTACCGGTATGTGGGGTGATTAATGGACAATCTTCAAGGCATCTCCGAGGGTCTGAACCAAACATCGACTGACTCTCATATGGAAGGGAATTCTACAGCTCAACGCAAGGCCCAGCTCGACAAGGAAGAGCGCGAGCATCTCGAAGATGTCGTCACCGAGATGCGCGACCGCGTCGAGGCGAACGTTCGCTACCAACTCGAAGAGTACGATCTCGAAGAGCGTCCCGACGAGGATGCGTCCCTGAGTGACGGGGAGGAAGACCTCGTTGAGGCCATCGAACTCGAAGCCGTCGACGGAAACGACTGGAATGACGGCTACGAGCAGTACATCACCGGCGTCGGCTACACCATCGTCAATCGGCTCGCTGCCCTTCGCTGTATGGAGGTTCGTGACTTTATCGACGACGAGGTGACGCGATTCCGTGAGGATGGACTCACGCCGGCGGCCGACCGGCTGGTCACCGAGGAGTTTATGCTTGAAGAAGAGGCTGTCCTCGAGGCCTACCGGAACGCGTGCGACGACCTTGCCGAGGAAATAGAGATTCTCTTCGACCGCTCATCTGCCTACAGCCTAATCGACCCCGACGACGACACCTACGAAGACCTCTGTGGGATGCTCGACGAGGTTTCCGACGAGGTCTGGCGGGCTGACGACGTGCTCGGCTGGGTCTACGAATACTACAACGTCAAGCTCCTCGACGATCTTCGACGGAAGGGCGACCGCGAGGGGCTGGAGCCCGAAGACGTGCCGGCGGCGAACCAGTTCTACACGCCGCACTGGGTCGTGCGGATGCTCACCGACAACTCCCTCGGCAAACTCTATCTCGAAGATCGAGGGGAGCTACAGGATACCGTCGAGAGACAGGACTCGATGTCTCCCGACGAGCGCAAGAACCGCCCGCTCTCCCCTGACGAATCCCCAGACATCGCGGACTTCTGCACCTATCTCGTTCCATCTGAAGAGGAAGGGGAGCCACCGGAGTTCGACGGCCCCGAGGACATTCGCGTCATCGATCCGGCTTGTGGTAGCGGGCACTTCCTACTGTACGCGTTCGACGTGCTGGAGCGCATCTACCGAGCCGAGACCGACCTCGACCACGCGGAGATTCCCCGGGAAATTCTGCGGAACAACCTCTACGGCGTCGACCTCGACATGCGGGCCTGCCAACTCGCCGCGTTCAACCTCTATCTGAAGGGCCGAACGCGTGCCGAGGCCGAGGGCGCCAACGGCTTCGATATGCCGGAGGTCGGCATCGTCTGTGCCGACGCGAAGGTGGCCGACATCGAGGGCGTTGAGGAGGTATTCGACGAGGTTGCCGATGGAAAGTCCGACGTGGAGGATGCTCTCCGTCGTATTCTCGATGCATTCGAGGAAGTTCACGGCCTCGGGAGTCTACTGGATGTTCGTGGGACATTGGGCGATCTCTTTGAGGACGAAGTTGATGAGGGGAGTGTTCAGATCAAGTTGGACGACGATCCTCGCGAAGATCACACTCTTGGCCAGATACTCCACAGTCTACGTGGGGCCGTAGACCAGCACCGGGAGGGAGACTCGTTCTTGGCGCAGGACTTGCGGAGCTTCGTGCGGCTGCTGGACGTGCTGGCGCAGGACTACGATGTGGCGTTAATGAATCCGCCGTATGGCTCTGATAACCGTATGCCTGCTTCCGTGACTGAATATGTCGAAAGTCACTACGGGTACAGCTCCGAGTTCTACATCAACTTCTTCGAAGTATGCGACCGTATTACCCTTGATAACGGACGTGTTGGAATGCTAGTTCCCCGTTCGTTCATGTTCAAACAACGCTATCAAGATTTCCGAACTGACTTTATTGGGGATAGGGGGAGTTTTGATTTCCTGTCTGAATTTGGCATCGGCGTATTAGATAATGCTACTGTCCGGACGGTCGGAACGGTTGTACGGACGGGCGTCAGTCAGGCGGATAGTGGTACATTTATCCGATTACACGATGTTGAAACGTCAAACAAAGAATCCCAATTCTTGGAGACGCTCTGCGATAGAACTGGGGATATTACCAGATATTTCGAGATAGAATTGTCAGAGTTTGCCAAAGTTCCCGGTAATCCGATTTCCTACTATACACCCGGTGAGGTTCGAGAGTTACATAACCGAAATCTGAAGATTGATGCAGAGCAAGCCGAAACTGGAGGTACTTCTGTATGCAAGGCACGACAAGGACTTACTACTGCTGACGACTTTCGATTTATTCGATCCCACTGGGAAGCCAGCAATCTTGAACTCTTCAAGCCAATCTCCAAAGGTGGGTCTAAGGCATGGGTCATACCCCAGATTACTGAGACAGTCGAGTGGGGAGAGAGAGGAGAGACGATTAGGCGCTCTCCGGGCGAATATCGGACAAGGAACGAAGAATTATATGGAAAAGAGGGACTGACGTGGACTTATATAAAAGAAACTGGGAGAAGATTTGGTTACTTCCCTTCAGATGGGCTGTACAGTAATACTGGTTATATGTTAATCCCAGACCGGGATATATCAATCGACCGTTTGCTGTCCTCGATCAATTCAAGCCTATATCACAGCCTGATTCTATCAATGACGACGGAACGTCATTGGAACTCAGGTGAAGTTGGTAGTGTTCCTTGGCTCGAAGAATTGGAAGAAGTCGATGAGCTTGAACAGAAATCTCTGGAACAACAGAGGTTGGTAGTGCAATCAAGAATGACTGAACCAGTGAGCCCATATTACGTGGGCCCATCGTTGCTTCCCTTTGATGCTCAGGACTTCGATTACTTCTACGAACATCCACATACGAACGCCATCGAGTCTAAGTTGGATATTGATATAGAGACAAGAACCGCAACAGAATCGATTACCAAATTGGCTCGAGAAAGTCGGAAACAAGACCTCAAGCGCCAACAGCGTCTCGAAGTCCTTTCTGACGATATTGATGAGGCCATTTTCGAAGCTGTTGGGATTACAAAAGAAACACGAGAGGATGTTAAATCCGAAATCTTCCTTAGAACCTCCGAGAGCCCCGAAGACCGCGAAGTCGCCGACCCCGAATCCGTCCCAGAAGTTCCCAACAATATAGACGAGCAGGTCAAAGACCTCGTCCACCACTTCGCAATGGAAACCGTCCGCGAGGAAGATGACGGCATCATCCCACTCGAAGGCGCAGACGATCAACCCGATATGCTCGACCGAATCGTCGAGCGATTCGAGGGTGCGTATGGCGAACACGCCGAAGACCGTCTCGTCGAGGTTGACGACATCCTCGGGGCCGAATCCGCCGGCGACGAGGCCTACCCCAACCTCCGGTCGTTCATCGAGGACGACCTCTTCGCCTACCACGTCGACACGATGGAGAATACGCCCATCATCTGGAAGTTCAGCACAGCCCGACTTCTCGCCGACGCGACGGGCGAGGGCTTCGCGTGCTTCGTCGACTACCACCAACTCGACGCCAGCCTGTTCGACCGGTTGAGCAACCAATACCTCGAACCACGGAAGGCCGAACTCCGCGACCGCCGGTCGGCAGCGAACCAGCGCCGGAACGACGAGTCACTTTCCACGAGTGAACGCGCCGATGCAACCGAGGAGTTCGAGTTCTGTTCGAGCGCCCTCGAACAAATCGCCGAACTCGAAGAGGTGATGCAGGAACTCGGCTCCACCAGCGAACGGGAGTTTGATGACGATGACCGAGAACGCGTCAGCGAGCTGGCCCCCAAGGTCGCCAAGTTCCGTGAAGAAACCGCCGAGCGCATCGAGACGCTCGAACAGCTCCGCGAAATGAACGGTGAGGAGTGGTTCCAAGATACCTTCTCCGATGGCTTCTGGGACAAGGTCGATGAGTGGCGCGAGGAGTGGCTGGACGCCCTCGAAGAACTCGAACACGCCTGCGAGGCGTACGCCAAGCCCAGCGACGAGCCCGTTGAGGCGCATCTC
This sequence comes from Halostella salina, assembly GCF_003675855.1. Classification (NCBI taxonomy): domain Archaea; kingdom Methanobacteriati; phylum Methanobacteriota; class Halobacteria; order Halobacteriales; family Natronoarchaeaceae; genus Halostella; species Halostella salina. The sequence goes on from NZ_RCIH01000002.1 coordinate 397,590, forward strand.
GCTGACCTCTTCGACTACTTCAACTGGCGGCTCAAGGGCTCGGATCACTACTCCAGCACCGGCATCCTCTTCATGACCTACTACTTCGAGCGCGAGGGTGCGGAGTTGCTGAACGAAGATGGGGTGCCCTTCGAGAACTTGACCGAGGACGAACGGATGCTTGCCTCGCTCGCGACGGGGGTAGACGACGCGTCCATCATCGACGAGGAGTATCTCGAACAGGTTGCGGACGATGAAGATGTCGATGATGTCGATGATCTACTGCCGCTAGCGGAGTTCAAGGCGCTGGCCGAAGAGATCGACGACCGTTGCCAGACCGTCGATAAGCGGATTCCCTCTGATTGGTCTGATCGGGCGCTGTCGGAGATTACGACCGTCGGCTACCAGCCGAACCAGAAGCACGGCGTTGCAATCAATATCACGCCACTGTCCGAGAAAAACATCGTTCCCGAAATCGTTGAGGACAAAGTCCTGTAGGTGGAAACGATGGGTAACGAAGTCGAATTTCCGGTCGGGAAAGCAATTCTCTCGATGCTTTTCGGAGCGTCACTATTCCCGATTACTTACCCTATCTCGTACTTTCTGGGATACCTCGACATACTGAGTTGGAACTCCGTCGTGACGTGGGGATTCTTGGGGCCTATGTTCTTCGTCGGCATCCCAGTTGTGCTGCTTGATTTCCCTGAGAAGCTTGCGGAGCGACTCACCGTTTACTGGATGATTGTGGCTGGCATCGGTTGGGCGACACTCATTATCACAATGCAGTTTTTCAATTCGGACGTGCCAGAGTCACGTATGAACGTGTACGCGATGGGAGCGACGCTAATCGTTGTTACTTCGGCTATCTCTCTAGCGGCTTATCTTGACTACACCGACGCACCAGTCGACGAATACCTCGATAATCTTCGAACAAGTTGAAAAATGCAAGCAACACAATCTCTTCCCGACGCTGCAAAGGACACCATCCGACGAGAATTCGACCGTGCAGAGTCAAACGACCCGATCGTTCTCTGGTGGGATGATGGAAACTACCTCGACGACATCCTTCAGCAGGCGTGCGCCGAACTCAACGTCCCGCTAAAGACTGCCGAGGAAACACCGCTGGAACTCCGTGCTGACCCAGTCGACGGCGAACAGGTCTGGTACGTCCCGCACGTCAAAGAGCCAGCGGACAAGGAGGGCGACTACGACTGGTTCCGGGATGTCCAGCATACGGGGAGCGAGGTGGAGATGAGCATCGAGGATCTCACCGTCCACGTCTTCGGGAGCGAACAGCTCCAAGCGTGGGAACTGAAGAACGCCACCCAATCCGACGACCCTCAACAGCGCCGAGAGATCGCGCGTATCCTCCACGACCAACTCACCGGCGGCCAGCTCCCGACGCTTGAGCAACTCCGCACCCAGATCGTCACAGGCGGTTACACTGACCCGGTTGCGTTCGTGTTGGAGAACGGCTGGGCCGACATCGACGACAACCCCAAGACTATCGAGCAGATGAAGGACTTGCTGACCAGCGAGGGCGTCGACGCAGTCGCCAACGAAAGCAATCCTACAGCCATCGAAACCCAGACGCGTCGATGGGCCGTTGCAGAGTGGCTGATTCACGCTGGTGCGGATTCTGAACTGTTCCCCAGCGAGTTTCGCTCTGAACCTGCAGGAGCGTGGGACTTGCCCTCACTGAAATCCGTCCTGAACAAGACGGGGAGTCCCGAACGAATTGCGAACGAATACCTTGCCGAGGAAATCTGGCCCGAAGTCGTGGATCAACTTGACGACGTGTGGGCACTCGCCGACTGTGCCGTTGATGCAACACTCGAACGTCGCCTTTGGGATGAGTTGCACGCCGACTTCGAGAGCGGTGAGTATGCTACCTGTCTCAACTGCGCCACGGAACGTCACGAAACGCTCCAGTCCGAGTACAGCGACACCAACAGGTGGGCCCAAACGTGGGAGCAAGCCGCCGAGATAGCTCGCCTCGCACACCAACTCGACACATGGGACGAGAGCGTGAACGATGACGTCGTCTCCCTGTACGCGGACGAGGACGACGGCACGTGGCAGATCGACAACGCCGTCCTCAACCTCGTCGTTTCCGGCGAACCGGAGACCGACCTCCCCGACGACCACCCGGCGACAGAGACGCTGGACGACCTCCGCATCCAGCTCCAGTCGGAATACATCGACTACCTCGAAGACCTCGGCGATCTCGTCACCGAGACCATCGAGGCTGGCGCCCCCTTCGTTGACGAGGATCACGCCTATCAGTTCTTCACCAAGGAGTCCGACGGCCTCGAGAGCGGGCAAACGGTCGCGCTGTTCGTCATCGACGCTCTTCGGCTCGACCTCGCCCGCCGCCTCGCGGACGAACTCCGCGGGTACGTTGCAACCCTGCCAGCCGACGCACCCGAATTCGCCGTCGAGGAGAGCGTCTGGCTCGGAACGCTTCCCTCGGAAACCGAGTTCGGAAAGGCCGCTCTCACGCCCGGGGAAGTCCAGATGTTCGATATCTCGCTTGTCGATGGGGAGCTACAGCCGCTCCGCAATAACCGTAAGGTCAACACGAACCGACGCAACTCGCTGCTGGATGGTGACGGCTGGACGGTCACGCGTGAGGAAGACGAGGGGTGGCAGTCGACGCGTGTGGCCTACTTCAAGAACGACCTCGACAATATGGGTGAGAAGGAACTCAGCGACCTCGAAGAGATGCTCGCCCAACGCGTCGACTCGCTCGCCGAATTCATCGGGACGAAAATAGAGCAGGGCGAATGGGATCAGGCCTACGTCTTGACCGACCACGGGTTCGTTCTCCTTCCTGACGACGTAACCCCAGAGAAAATATCACGGCCGACAGAAGCATCGGACTCCGGTCGTCGGTGGATCGCCGGCAAGGACGTCGACGAGGATTCGCCCGGTGTGCTGCTCGACGCCAGCACGCGGTTGGGCTACCTCGACGCCAACGTCAGCGCTTTCGCGAGCCCGCTCAAGCGATTCAGCAAGCAGGGCGTCGGTGACGCCCGGTTCTACCACGGCGGGCTCCTCCCACAGGAGTTCGTCCTCGACTTCATCAGTATCAACAATAGCGGCTGATAACCAATTAAATAACAATCCTCGGTAATTGGGGAAAATATTTCGCCGAGAGATGCTCTTACAACCGCAATTCTCAGCCTAATTACCGAGAACTTGTAATTTTAGTTGGGTGTTTGTTGTGTCAGTCGGATCAATTCTAACTTTCTAAGGGTGGATTTCGTGTTCTTAGGTTGGGTTTGGCGACCTTTCTTGACTGCATCATCTATTAGTGACTCAATATCCGTTCCCCCAGAAAGGAGTTCTTCCAATGAATATTCAGACTGGCCAATTGACACGCCAGTCAATATTGCACCGTATTCACGAAGTCGGGATTCTGGAGATCTATCACAGAGTTCTTTGTAATCGGCCGCATTTGAGCTATGATAGTCTAACCTAGGATCATCTTGTATTTCTTCAAGGATCTCTTTTTTACCACGTACCAAAAGGACGTGTTCAATCATCTGCAAATTATTGCCATCTACTTGATCTAACACAGATCGATACACACGCTCTTCATCTCCATCATATTTTAGAATCCATTCAGTCCCCGGTAGATAGTGAATGATAGAACTTTGAATGAGATACTCTGCCTTGTCCAGTCGTTCTCCGTCTTGATTTGTCAAGTCCAGCTCCTGCCGGTGGTCATAGTACTGATATACGGTATTTAGACTTGAAGCGAGATCGCCTGTTGATCGCCAGTTTTTCACTGCAATCTTGAGCTTTTCATTAACATCTCTAGCAGGGTCGGTTGTAATAACCTCCCGTAGTGGAAATGCATCTTCATCATCGCTAGGGGAGACAGCTAATGTCGCATTTTCTAGTTGCTCTGGTGATAATCCAGCAACTTGTGCAAGATCATCTGCAAACTGTTCAATTTTATCAAGGAGTATTTGTTCACGTCTATCTACCAAGTTTCGAAATTCGTCATTCCCCATTCGGGTATTTCGAGAGCCTTTTCTGGTGAATACTTGTCCTTCAGTTATGAGTGACTTTGTCCCTCCTTTTATTCTGATGTTGTTTTCAACGACCGAAGGTGGTTCTTTCACCGGTTGGATGACCAGTACGAGACCACATTTGTTGTTCTGATTGATCTCATATCTTTCTACATCGGGCGCAGGTTCAAGGTAATCAATCAGCAATTGTTGTAATTCCGCCTCATCAGTATCGATGATATGATCGCCTCCCGCCGGCCCACGTTTTTGTATCCCGTCAAAAGTCCCGTCTTCCTGAAATCCGATCAATAAAAATCGATACGGGCTTCGGTCAACGACATTAGCAAGAGCAGAAACGGTTTTGATGATTTTTGCTCTCTGCTTCTGTTCATCTTCTGAATCTGGCAGTCTAAGATAGAGTTCTCCCTTTGCATCAAATAGTCGTCCCTCAGTGTCAGGTAGGGTTGTTTTAATGAATTCAACAACATCCCTGTCATTTGATGTAGAATCCTTGAATAGGTTATAGAGGTCTTGAGGCCACGGTTTATTATCTCTCTTGTTCATTTCATCGGCACAATTGAACTGTTGGCTTAATATACTATGGCTATCGCTTATGGGCTCCCCTGAAAAAGCACAATAGAATATTGGATTCTGCTAACTTTCAAGACGACTTATTTCGTTGGTTGCTCTATTGGTAGATGACTGACTCTACATTCTCTCCCGGGCAACAAGTTGTTCTCAACGGCAGGTCTGCGGAGGTAATCCAGACGCGGACAGTTGGTGACATCGAGTATCTCCGAGCATACATCGACGGCGAGGGTGTCAAGACGGTCTGTCTGGACGACGTCGATGTCCAGCCCCATCAAAGAGGACTGGAGCGTCTCCCCGGACAGCAACTCGATGATCTTCATCCGGATCACGAGGCCGTGTCTGCCCAGTGGTTCGACCTCCACACGCAGGCCACGAAACTGAAGCTGGCTCACGAACAGGGGCAGTTGCTGAGCATCTCCAATTCGCTCGTCCGGCTGGAGCCCTACCAGCTGGCGTGCGTCAACTGGGTGATGCAGAAACTCCGACAGCGTGCGCTCATCGGGGACGACGTCGGTCTCGGGAAGACCATCGAGGCCGGGCTCATCCTCAAAGAATTGAGCGCCCGAAACCGGGCCGACCGCGTCCTCTTCGTCGTCCCTGCCCACCTCCAGAAGAAGTGGATCCGAGACATGGATCGCTTCTTCGACGTGGATCTCACCGTCGCTGACCGGGCGTGGGTCGAGGGCGAGCGTCGGCGTCTCGGAGAGGAGGCCAATATCTGGAATCAAGACCAGCAGCAACTCGTCACCAGCATGGCCTTCCTGCGGCAAGACGAGTTCCGGCCGGCGCTCCGAGACGCGTTCTGGGATGTCGTCGTGGTCGACGAGGCCCACAAGGCCGCGAAGCGGGGCGATTCCCCGAGCAAGACGGCGAACATGGTCGAGACCGTTGCAGGCAACTCCGACTCACTCCTGCTCCTCAGTGCGACGCCCCACGACGGGAAGGGAGAGGCATTCCGGTCGCTCGTCGAGTACATCGATCCCTTCCTCGTCGCCGAGAACCGCGAGCTCTCGCAGGAGACAGTCGACCGTGTGATGATCCGACGCGGCAAGACGGACATCTACGACGACGACGGCGAGCGCATCTTCCCCGACCGAGAGGTCAACTCTGTCTCCGTCTCGATGACCCACGACGAACGGCAGTTCTACCGCGCCGTCACCGACTACGTCAAAAACGTCTACAATCGCTCTGAGAAGCTGAACGAGCCCGCGGTCGGGTTCGCGATGGCGCTCATGCAGAAGCGGCTGGTCAGCAGCGTCGGCGCGATTCACGCCACGCTCCGCCGCCGGCTGAACGATCTGCTCGACGAACAGACGGCGACGGACGAACTCTCCGAGGAGGCCGAGGCCTACCTCGACGGTGAGGATCTGGACGAGGACGACAAGCAGCAAGCGGAAGACGAGATTGCCGGACTGACCGTCGCCAGCAACGACGAACAACTCCAAGAGGAGATCGACACGCTCCGCGATCTCGTCTCACTCGCCGAAGACCTGCCCGTCGACTCGAAGGCCCAGAAGGTACGGCGGTTCATCAGCCAACTCCTCGAAGAGCAACCAGACGAGAAACTCCTGCTGTTCACCGAGTACCGGGATACGCTCGACTACCTCCTCGACTTCGTGCAGGACGAGCCGTGGGCCGACGAGATTCTGGTCATCCACGGCGATGTCGACAAAGAGGAGCGGGCCCGCATCGAAGACGAGTTCAATCACGGCAAGTCGCGACTGCTGTTCGCGACCGACGCGGCGAGCGAAGGTATCGACCTCCAGCACAGCTGCCACATCATGGCGAACTACGAGTTGCCGTGGAATCCCAACCGGCTCGAACAACGAATAGGCCGCATCCACCGCTACGGGCAGGACAAGGAGGTCAAGGTCTGGAACTTCCTCTTCGACGACACCCGCGAGAGTGAAATCTTCGAGATGCTCCAGACCAAAGTCGAGGAGATTCGCTCGAAGCTCGGCAACACGGCGGACGTGCTCGGCATCCTCGACGATATCGACGTGGACTCGCTCATCATGGAGTCCATCCAGAACGACGAGCCGCCGAGCGCAACCAAGGAGGAACTCGAGGAGCTGATCGAGGAGCGCCAGCGCACGCTCGAAGAGTGGTACGAACGGAGTCTCGTCGACACCAGCACGTTCGACGCGGAGAGCCGCCGGCAGATACAGGAGGTCGTCGACGAGTCCGAAGACGTCTACGGGAGCGCCGGTGACATTCGGGAGTTCTTCGAGCAGGCAGTCGAGGCCTTCGGCGGCGAGTTCGAGAAGCGCGGCACCAATCTCTATCAGGCCGAATTACCCGAGGACATCCGACCCTCGAACGTGGATGCGACCTTCGGCCCGTTCACGTTCGACCGCGAATTTGCGATGGAGCACGAAGACATCACCTTCGTAGCGCCCGACACGGACGTCCTCCAGCGACTCATGGCACGCGTGCTGGAGTCCGATCGGGGAGAGGTCGGCCTCAAACTCCTCCCGTTTGTCGACACGCCGGGAGTCACCTACAATTATCGCGTAGCGTTCGAGGATGGCACGGGAGAGGTAATCCGGGAGGAGACAATCCCCGTCTTCGTCGACGCCGAGCAGCGAGATGCCCAACAGGCACTCGGAGAGCGGGTTGTTGAGGGTGAGACGGTATCTGCGAAACCAGAGGTGGATGACATCCAGACAGTAGTGAACGCCGAAGACGAACTTCGTGAAGCTGCCGACCGCTATGTGAGTGCTCGGGTGAACGAGATCAAGTCCGACCTCAGTTCAAAACGTCACGAGGAGACTGCCCGGGAACTCGAAAACCTCAACGAGTACGCACAGTCCGAACGCGAGCGCATCGAGTCCTTTATCGAGGAGTACGAACGCAAGTCCGAGGCCGGCTCGGATATGGACATCGCGATCCGGGGCCAGCGTGAGCGTCTCGAAAAACTCGAAGAGCGAATCGAGACACGTCGCCAAGAGCTGAAACGTCGGGAACAGGTCATCTCGCTGGCGCCCGAGGTGGAGAACTACTGCCTCACGTTACCGCTGTGAATACTGTGGTCAATCAGACTGAATACTGACACGATAAACGCTCTCTATCGTCTCGTAGTAGATGTCGTCGAGAACCGAAACCAGTGCCTCGTTCTCGACTACGAGGTCAACGAAGGCCTCATTCAGCGACTCGATGTACGCGTCAAAGAAGGACTGGTCGTCTTCCACCTCGATGTCGTAGGCCGCTACCAGCATATCATCCTTTATCCCGGTTATTTCCGCCCTCGGCGGCAGAAGATCGCCGATTTCGGATGTCCGACTGTTGAAGGCGTCAACGAACTCGTCGATGAACTCCTGATCATTCGCCCCCATATTCCTGAAGTAGACGTTCAATGTTCGCTCGCCGAGTGCCAAATCGCGGTTCCGGCCCAACCGATGGTGGAAGCCGATTCGTACGTCGTTTCGGTCGTCAGCCCTGCTGTGCAGTACTCGACTCAGGTCATCGACGTGGCGCCACCAGCCGTCTTTGAAGATCATTCCCCAGTCCGAACTGCTCGTGCGAAACCGCCAATCTCCGCGCTTCGTGTCGTCCGTCGCAAGTACGAAGCCAGTCACATCGTCGTCGAAGTCAGAAACTGAACCGTAACCATCGCGTTCGAGAGTCTCCCCTAATCGACGGCCCCAGTGATCGGTAAACGTCTCCCAACGGTCGTCGAACGTATCAGTAACATCACTGATTGCGTCGTAGTGTTCGAGATACAGTTCGACCTTCTCCTGTTCGTTCTGTTGTTGGTCGGTCATCCCTGAGATACTCTCAATGTCGTCGTTGAACTCGCGCAGTTGATTGACTGTCCGCTGAGGAAACCGCGCTGCGTTTTCGAACAGGAACGGTTCCAGTACGTCGTTCCTGAATTCCTGCCACGTCCAGTTCGCGAAGTTCGATTCGTTCGCGGAAGGCTGGTCGCTCTGGTGAAGATACAGGTAGTACTTCCCCGACTCATAGTCGGTCTTCGGCCGACCACCCACGTGTGTTGCCTCGCGGTAGTAGAACTCGGTCTGCGTATCCTTAGCCGAGAACTTCAACTCGATCATCAGGAACCATTCGTTCGGAACTTCAATCAGGAGATCGACGATACCGGACGACTCGGTTGTTCCGTCGACCACCTTCTCGACCTGCACCTGATCGTCCACCACGACATCCGAGAGATCGTGGATGTCTACCTGAAAGTCACACTCGTCCGGTAGCCCATCGAGAACCGCCCTGAGAAACTCCGCGTCCATCCCGTGTGGCTCCTCCGGATCGAGAAAGTACGCCAGAAGCCGGTTGACGTACACCTCGGCCTTCTTTTGGCTGCCAAGCGAGTACTCTATCACGTCCATCAGCGAGCGGGGCGACTTGGGAACGTCCGTGATCTGCTCCCACTTCCGTTCGAGCGCCCGCAAGTCCGCCTCCAACGTGGCGTTCGCTTTCATTCGTCAGTTCACGGTCGTGACTCACACGGAAGGGAAGAGAAACTTTCCCAGCTGTAGCCGTACCTGTGACGAGCGCCCCTACCGAATGACTGGGCTCTCTTCCCCATCGGGCTGAGGACTCCTGCTGTTCCGATCGACCAAGTCAGCGATCTCCCTCTTCGTGAGCGGATCAACCTCAACCCGCTCACCGTCAGCCGTGTAGAAGAGGCTCGCGGTGACGCGACGCTCCGGATACGCCGCCCGGACGACGTGATAGTAGACACTCAACTGCTTGCAGTACTCCGACTCGGCATGGCGGGTGCGATCCGTCTTGTAGTCGATAATGTCGACCCGCTCCTCGGTGACGTGGAGCAGGTCGATGACTCCCGAGATGGTCACTCGGTCATCGCCGACGGCCACCGGCAGGTAGGCGTTCTCCTCGGCTACGAGATCGCCCGGCAGGGAATCGACGAGGTTTCTGATGTGTTCCTCATCGGGGTTAGACGGCTCGACGGGCCTGCCCTCGACGTACTGCTCGGCGAATTCGTGGACGCGTGTCCCGAATTCTACGCCCTTGCCCTCCTCGACGTCGCTGAAAACTCGGTCGTCCATCAGTGAGTGGGGCGACTGGCCATCCGGCGTATCTGGCACCGGCACCGACACCTGTAGGCGGGCCTGCTCGGTGGCCTGCTCGCCGGCGACTTCGACCTCGGGGTCAATCTCGGTCGGCTCCAGCGGCAGATTCTCGAACAGCGGGCTCGGCGACGATCCCGCGGTGAACAACACGTGGCTCTCCGCTCGCGTGATCGCGACGTACATCAGCCGGCGCTCCTCGTCGTAGTCGCGGCTGAGACACTTTGAAAGGATGCGGTGCCGCCAGTTGTCGTAGACGTGGGGCTTCCCGTGGGCCTCGGCGTACTGCTTGCTCTGTCGCAGCCCGACGGGATCCTCGTAACGGATGCGGTCGGCTCCACCGCCCGAGGGCGGGAAGCTGTACTGGTTGACATTCGCGAGGATGACGATGGGGTGTTCCAGCCCCTTTGCCGCGTGGATGGTCTGGACGGTGATCGAATCCACACCCGGACTGTCGTCGACCTCGTGGGTCGCCTCGGCGTCAAGACTCCGCTCCATGAACCGGACGATGTCCCCGCGATTTCGGGTCGTGCTGTCGAAGGTGCCCTGCAGCACGGCGACCAGCGCATCGGCGTAGGCATCGTCGAACCCGTATCGGTCGAACACCTGTCGGGCGATGCCGCCAACGGTCTCGCTCGCGGCGAGTCGCTCGCGGAACTGGAGCATGGGCTCGGGGTAATCCTCCTCGCCGAGGACGTGCTTGACCTCGTCGAGCGTGTACCCCGCCTCCTCCAGCACGACGGCCCAGCCGCGCTCGGAGTCCGCTTCCTCGAGGATGCGCAGCCACGCCAGCAGGAGGACAGCCTGCTCGGTGCTGAACAGCTCGACCCCGCCCTCGTAGGCGACAGGGATGCCGAACTCGCCGGCGTGCGACTGCAGTTCACGACCGAACCGCCGCGTCCGGGTCAGAACGGCGATGTCGTCGTAGGACGGCGGGCGAAGCTCCCCGTCTTCACCCTCGACGGCGTAGTCGTCGTTGCCGACCATCTCCTGCACCCGGTCGAGGATGGCCTCGTACTCGTCGTCGCTCGTGACGGCTTCGATGATCGAGTGGTCGTGGTCGGTCGTCGCCTCTAGCGAGGTGACGTCCTCGGCCACCTCGGGGTCGACTTCCTCGCTACTGGTCGCCGGCAGCGTGAGACTGTGTTCCGAGAAGTCGAGGATCGACTGCGTCGACCGGTAGTTCTCGACCAGCGAGATTTCCGTCACGTCGTCGACGGGGAAGCCAACCCGCTCGCGGTCGCCGTTGAGTTCCTGCTTGTAAGTCGCCAGCCGCTCCTCGAACCGGCGGATGTTGTCGACCGACGCGTACTGGAAGCCGTAGATGCTCTGTTTCCAGTCGCCGACGACGCAGACGTTGTCGGTGCCCGCGAGCAGCAGCGCCAGCTTGAACTGGATCTCGCTGGTGTCCTGAAACTCGTCGACCATCACGTGGTCGAACTGAACAGTCTCCCGGAGGGCGTGATTCTCGCACAGCAGCGCGAACGCGAACATCTGGAGGAAGCTGAAGTTCAGGTAGTTGCGCCGGAGCGCGAACTCGACATACTCCAGATAGATGTCGTGGACGAACGCCTTCAGGTCGTCTCGCTCCTCCTCGAACGCCCGCCGGGCCCACGCGTCGTCGATCCGGGGGTAGCCGTCACGGAGTTCCGATTCGCTGGGGGCGTCCGGCAGGTAGCACCGGTCGCGCTCGAAGCCGCTCAGCCCGTCGCGCAAGTCCGACTGGGTGGGCCCGTTCGCCCCCTTGTTGGGCTCGTTGGCCGCGTCGAACAGTTCCTTGAACGCCTCGAAGTCGCCGTCGAGGTAGGCCTCGCCGTTGCGGAACCAGCCATCGTCAGTCGGGAAGATGCCCTTGGCCGCCAGCTGCTTTATCAGTTCCAGCAGCGAGGTCTGGTCGCGCACTACCCGGAAGAAGTCGTGATATTCGGGATGATTCTCGGCGAATTGAGTGCAGAACTCGCGGAAGCGTTCCTCCTCGATCACCTCGTCTTCGAGCAGCCGAGTGGACGAGGTGATCCGGTCGTCGATGCCCAACGTGGTCGGTGCGTCGAAGCCGTGCTGGAGCAATAGGTCGTGACAGTGACCGTGGAACGTGTTGATGGGGGCGTCTCGGAGCGCGGCCATCGAGTAGTCACAGTGATCCACCACACGCTCTTTCATTTCGGCGGCGGCGTTGTTCGTGAACGTGATCAGCAGGATGTCCTCGGGCTCGGTGTCGGGCTGCTCAAGGAGGTTGGCGTACCGGTGGGTGATCGTGAACGTCTTGCCCGTCCCCGCGCCAGCGTCGACGACGTGAATGCCGTTCGTGGCATCGATCAGTTCCTGCTGACTCTCGTTGGGTGTGAGTTCAGTCATGGCGGATCAGGTCGCGGTGGGTGACGCGGTCGAAGTTCGGATCACCGACGGGGAATCGCGAGCGGTGACACTCGTTGATGCGGTCGAGCTGGTCGTCGAGAAACGTCTCGAACGCGTCGACGTCATCGACGAAGTAGTTCCGAGAGCGGATTCGGCACAGCTTCTTCAGCGCGGAGTCGGTACCCCGGTCGACGTACTTGTGATCGCCGACTTCCCCGATTGCGCGGTCGGTGAATCGGGTCGCAAACTCCGAGTCCAGCACCTCGTCGCTGTCGGTGGTGTCGGGGAACTCGTGGCGCTCGAAGAAGGTGGCGTAGGCGTCGTGGCCCATCCGCTCCAACGTCTTTCGCCGGTTGTTGCTCTCGGCGACGCCCTCAGTGAGGGCGTCGAACGCCTCCCGACGACCGGCGTACTCCGCGAACGGCACGGGGTGGTAGTTCACCCGAACCAGCGCGTCCTCAACGTCAGGGTCGCCCGTGACGGCGTCGTCGAGCAAGTCGAGGAAGTGGAAGAACACGAATTCGAGGCGTTCGTCGGGCTGCACCCGGCGGTGGTGGGTGAGGTACAGCAGTGCTTGGAAGTTCGGCTCGTCGCTGATCTCCTCGATGTCGGACTGGCTGACGACCTTCGAGGCAGACTTGCGGCTGCCGCTCTTGTAGTCGAGCAGCCGCGTCGGCGCGTGAATGAGGTCGACCTTCCCTTTCCCGCCGAGGTCGGGATTCTCGAACCATCGCTCGGTCACGGACGACTCGATGGGGCGGTCGAAGTGGTCGGCGAAGAAGTTGTCCGGCTCTTGGCGGTCGTAGCCGTCGTAGGTCTGCTCCGTAGGTGGGTTCTCCTCGAGGAAGTCCCGGATGATCTCGATCCCGACCTCGAACTCCGTCGCCAGCGTCTCCAGTTCAACGTCGTCGACGTACGGCTTCATCTCCTCCAGCAGCACGTCGACTAGCGTCTCGCGGTCGGCTGTCTCGATCACGTCAGGATGGTTGACGCAGAACTCCGCGAAGTCGTGGTAGAGGTTTCCCTTCCGGAAGTAGTCGCGGTTGGGATTGTCCACGATTCGGTCGAAGAAGTAGTCCCGCGGGCAGTTGACGAACGTGCTCAGGCTGGACTGGCTGACCGTCTCGATGGTCGTCGGGTCGGCGTCGACCGTGCCCTTCTCGAAGCCCGGATCGTCGTAGCGCACCTGCCGAGTGTGGGGTACGTGGGGGAGATCGCCGAACGTGTCGAACTCCTCGTCGAGCAGGTCGTGGAAGTACAGACAGGGCGTGACCTCGCTGCCGGCGCTGGTCTCCTGCACGAGGAAGTACTGGTCGACGCCGTTCTGCAGGAGGAGCTGGAACTGCCGGAGGTACTGGCGATCCTTCGCCTCGGCGTCGATCCACGGCCGGTCGAGGACGTGGTGCGTCCAGTCGACATCCATGCCGAGGTAGAACACTACCGGCCGGTCGACGTACGCCGCTGCGGTCGCGTCGGCGAGCAGCACGCCAGCGTCGTCGCGGTCGACGGGCACGTCGAACGAATCGAGGTAGAATCCGAGATCGTCGAGCGACGCCGCACTCACCCGCTCGTCGCAGATACCAAGCCGAGACAACTCCTCGCGGAAGGCATCCAGCGACGCGTCGCACCACTCCTCGAACGTCGCCAGCGCCTCGCCGAACGTCTGCTCGCCGACCGTTTCGCAGAACTGCTGGACGGGCGCGACGTCGGGGTGGTCGAGTTCGGCCAGTCGCTTCTCGTCGTGGGTCACGTGCAGCGGCATGCCCAGTCGCGAGAGGATCGGGCGCACGTCCGCGACGCGCACGCCGGACGCCGCGTGCGCCGTGCGGAGCAAGCGGAGAAAGGTGCGGACATTGTCGTCGTCGGCGAAGCCCGGCCCGCCGTAGAACGGTATCTCGGTCGCCTCGAAGGCCGACTCCACGAGTGCAGGGTACTCGCCACCGCGATCCATGATGACGGCGACGTCGTCGGCGGTCTCGGCCGACACGTTGTCGACCAGCGTCTCCACGATGGCCGTCGTGGAGTCGAACATGTGGAAGTCCGGCAGGTCGAAGGCGCCGTCGGTAAAGGGCGACACGGTGTCGTAGTCTTGTGGAAGCACCTGCTTGTCGAGCGCCGTGAACTGATCTTCGCCGACCACGGCGACGTCGGTGCCGTCGTCGACTGTGTGTGCTGCAAGATCACGGTGGGCGCTGTCGGTCTCTTCGATCACCGCGAGCGCCTCGCGGGCGGCCGGCGTGTCGAACTGCTCGTACTCGAGGATGGCGTGCAACTCGCCAGTCTCCTCCCAGCAGCCGAGGATGTTCTCCAGCAGGTACGCCGCATGCTTCCAACTGAGGTCAGTTTCCCGGATGAGTTCGAGGAAGAGACTACGGTCGTCACGCGGTCGGAACTCGCCGGAGGCGAGCATCCGCGGGGTCGCCGCGAAGCGGCCGAGATGGGGACGGTCGATACGACGGTTCAGAGCGAGGCTCAGTGGGGCATCGGTGGTGAGGACGAGATCGTAGTCCGCAACTTCGGCATAGAGATCGTCAATAGAGCGGGCCCGTTGAACTGTCACACATACTGTCCTCGTGTCCCCGTGAAAAAATTTGGTAGTCAACTGGATTGAGATGGACTGCTCGTTGGCACTAACTGATGCCCTTATCTTTACTTTGTAGGGCTTATCTCCATGTACTATGTCAGTAGAGCGGTCGCTTACCTCTTCAGAACAAGAGATTTTCGAGAAATGGAGCGAGACAATCAGTCAGACGCCATCGGGCTCGACGTTTTCTCTACGGGAGGAAGACAAACGGTCGGTCATCAGAGAGAAGACCGACGCCTTTCTCGAGAACCCATCGTCAGATGCTTTCGAGGAGATGTGGCGGATTGGGTACTCCGCGAGTCGTGCGGTCGCTCCGACGCCAATCCCCGAGAAATGGGGGGATGATGGGCGTTCAATGGAGGAACTCGCAGATCTCATTCGAGAAATTGTCGAGAGCGACTCCTACGATTCATCGTGGGAAGACGCACTGTCGGCCCCGCGGTCGACGCGTGAGTTCTTCGGCTGGCATCACGCCGAATCGCAGCCGATTCTAAATTCCCACTCGATCAACGCGCTCGAGTTCTTCGGAGTCCCGTCGCAGGGTCTCCAAGAGGCCTCCTTCGAGGAAAAACGGTCTGGATGGGAGGCGTTTCGAGAAGTCTACGAGAGTGTTGTTGGACACGCGACGGCGGGGACGGACTGGGAAGTGCCGGTAAACGTCGAAATCTACCTGTTGTGTGTCTGTGTCGACACGGCCGATCAGAACATAGACGATGAGGAGGACGAGAGATTTCGGCGTCTGTTTCGAACGATCCTCGATGCAAAACAAGATGGGGGTGTATCACTCGACGACGTTGCCGAGGGCGACGTGGATTACTACTGGGTGAACCAGCACAATCCGCCCGAGATCGAAGAGGAGTACCTCAGAGCCAAGACCGATGGCCTGTGGCACCACAACCTGTCTAAATTGGCCGTCGGGGACGTGGTTTTCCACAACTTCGACAACGAACTCGTCGGCATCTCAACTGTGTCGGACACCGCGGAGACATACACATTGCAAGGCGAGGAGTACTATCGAGTGGAAGTCGACCTGCGCTCGTTTGGCGAACCGGTCGCCGTTGACGACGCTCTGAAAGAGAGCCTCGGACAGGACGAATATCGAACTGAGAAATATTATCCCATCGATAAGAACGCGAATTTGAACGAGGCCTATCTCGCGAATCTGTCCCGCTCTGCGGCAGAGTTTTTGTTGGAACAGGTGGATTCGATTGAAAGTCCCGAACCCGTAGGTGGCGGTTCTGGGACTCCGAGACAAATCTGGCAGATCACCCCCGAGCGTGGCGGCTCGTACTGGGACGCGTGGGTTCAGCACGGAATCGCGTCCATCGGGTTCGGACTCGACCACAAGGTCACAGATGATGTGGAAGAGGTCGACGATGTTGACCAGCTGTCGGAGGAAGAACTCGTCGAAATTGCCGCAGACACCGGCGACAACCACGGTCGGGGGATGGCCTATCGGTTTCAGTACGAAGTCGATGAGGGTGACGTAGTAATCGCAAAACGTGGACGGCGTTCAGATTCAGAACCCGACGTTATCTATGGAATCGGAGTCGTCACTGCCGACCATCACGAGGAAAGCTTCTCCGACATTGACCACACGAACGTCGTCGACGTTGAGTGGAGGGTGACGTTCGGACAAGATGGTGTAGACGTCTCTGTCGACAGTGACGCTGATTCGATCAAAGCATACACGCTCGATACTCTCGCCCCCGAGTACTACCGTGAATTAGCGTCCGAATTAGTTGTAGAAGCCGACGTAGACCGCGATGACCTCCTTGACCTCGTCTTTGATGGATCATCTACCGGTGGAGAAACTGAACCGGTGGACGACAGTGCGAACCACTTCTGGATCTCCGCAAACCCCTCTATATGGAAAGTCGAGAGCATCGAAGACGGGGGAGAGGTCTTCTACACGGCGTACAATCGCAAGGGGAACAAGCGCCGAATCTTCGGCGCATTCGAGGAGGCCGCCCCGGGCGACAAAGTGCTTTTCTACGAGTCACAGCCCGTCCAAGCCATCGTCGCAGAGGGCACGATAGTCGAAGGACTCCACGAAGGAGAGCACGAGGAGTACGACGAACCGGTCGAGGGAATCACCATCGAGTACAGCCGTCCGATAGAGGAGATTACGTGGGATCAACTCACGGCTGTCCCCGACCTCGAAGAGGCCTCGCCCATCGTAAACCGCGCACAGGGCAGTCTCTTCCGCCTGACTGCCGAGGAGTATGAGACGATCTTGGCGCTTGAGGAGCCGGACGATAGCATAGTCGGTGAGGAATTCGAGACACTGCGTGAGAAGCTTGAGCCGATAACCGTTGACTTCGAGCTACCAGACAACCTCTACTTCGAGGACGCGTCGAACCTCCGGAGCGAAATCGAAGCGTCGCTCAACTCCGGCAAGCACATCATCTTCACGGGGCCGCCGGGCACCGGGAAGACCAAGCTGGCCAAGGAAATCTGTCGGCAGTGTGCGCGAGACCTCACACAGGTCGACGACCACACGTTCACCACGGCGACCTCGGAGTGGACGGCGTTCGATACTATCGGGGGTTACGTCCCGTCAACAAACACCGAGGAGTCGAAGGACGAACTCACGTTCCAGCCCCGGCTGTTCCTGAACTGTTTCCGTCGGGAGCAGGAGGGAATCGTCAACAACTGGCTCGTGATCGACGAGATCAACCGTTCGGACATCGACAAAGCATTCGGCCAGCTGTTCTCGGTGCTGTCCGGCGACTCGGTCGAACTCCCCTACGAGCGGCAGAATCAGGTCGAAATCGTCTCGGTGGAGAAGGACGCGTCCGACGACGACCTCCGGGAAATCTCCTCGAATCCGGATGTCTTCCCAGTCACTCCCTCGTGGCGACTGCTGGCCACGATGAACACATACGACAAGGCCTCGCTGTACGAGATGTCCTACGCCTTCATGCGACGGTTCAACTTCGTCCACGTGGGCATCCCCGACCTCGAAACCGACGACGGAAGGATTCGTGCGTCACTCCTCGACCCGGATGGGGACGACAACTACGCCACCGCATGGCTGGCCGAAGACTCCGGGCTGGAACCTACTCTCGAAGAGATATACCGTGAGGTAGCCGTCATCTGGAAGGTCGTCAACGACTATCCCCGATCGATCGGGCCCTCGATCGTCCGAGACATCCTCGGGTACGTCGACGCCTACGGCGTCGGTGACGACCCCAGTCGGAAGGATGAGGCCCTGTCCGCGGCCATCGTTGGGATGGTCTACCCGCAACTTGAGGGACTTCGACCGGACAAGCAACGCAACCTCGTTCGAGACCTCGCCGGCGAATGGGAAACGAACAGAGGCAATGTTTCGCTCGATCTGGACGAAGAGCGGCTCAAGGCGAAAGCCGCGGACTACTTCGACATCAGTTTCGACGATGAGTAAGCTCGCGGTCGATCGGTTGGTCGGTGAGGTGCAGGACGAGCTGGTGACGTTCCTCCAGTCGGGGACAATCGCCGAGGAGGACGTGGTGTCGACGCTCGACTTCACCGACCTCGAAATCGACGACTTCGCCCGACTCAAGCGGATCCACTTCTGTCTTTCAGACCCGGTCGTCGACTTCGTGGAAAAACTGCCAGAACGTGTGCGCAGTATCAAGACCGCCAACCAGCGCGAGCGCGTCCACACTCGGGGAGAAATCCGGGGAAGCATCGACTGGAACCAAACGACGAAGCTCCGGCACACAGACAGCTACGGCGACCGGACGGTCTTTGCCTGCGAGAGTCCCTACGTGGAGTACGACATTCCCGAGAATTTGGTGTTGAAGCGCCTCCTGTGGGTGGTTCACCGCACCGTCGAACGGGAGTTGGCCAGCTTCGACTACGCGTGGCGTCGCGAGCAGTGGTCGGACGACCAGATGCGTGAGTTCCGGCGGTTGTACTCGCGGAACGTCCACCTCAACCGCATTCGGGACGGTACCGACATCGACCCGTCCGCCCGCGACCTGACGGCGGCGCGAACCTCGCGCGAACTGCTGTACACAGAAGCCTACGACATCTATGATACCTACCGACAGCTCCAGTCGGGACAGTACGACGACCCGGATGTCCAGTCGCTGCTTCGCGAGACGCTCGTGGTGCCCGAACGCCTTCCGCGACTCTTCGAACTGTTCTGTGTGTTCAAGTTGATTCGCCTACTCTCAAGACTGTACCCCCAACTCACGCTCCAAGTCATCGAGCCCGGATCTGCCGAGGTCGCGCGACTGGAGAGCGAGACCCTCCGGATGGAGGTTTACCACGACCAGCAGGGGAACCTGCAGTTCCACGAGCCGCTGGACGACATCGAGGCCGAGACGCCGTACTTCCGCCGGTATCAGGACGTGTTGGAGACACACGTCGAGCTGATGGACGTCTTCCTCGACCGCGGGGCCGGGCAGGCGCTCTACAGCGGTCGGCCGGACATCGTCGTCGAGGTGTACGAGAAGGAGACCGACACGACGCTTCCGCGGCGTGTCCTGTTGGGCGAGATCAAGTACACCGAGAGTGAACAGACCTTTGCACGCGGCCTCCGCGAACTGTTGGAGTACACGCGGTTCGCCCGGATCGGCGACACCTATCTCCACGAGGCGGCGGACGTCGACGTCGGCGGACTATTGATCACCGATGGAGTGGAAGCAGAAGATGTCGAAGGAGGGATTCGACACCTCACTGCTTCAGATATTCCAGTGCATGAGGAGTCGGTGGCTACCCTGCTCAAATAGGCCGAACACGAGTGTCGACCAACATATAGGGTGGGATACTCATTCTTAGTGAACGAATGCCGCATACTATGCGACAAGGCGGGCGATTTATCGGACATCTCTAACCCCCATTCCTTTCTTATATCGACTTAGAACCGTTCCCGGGGCAGTTTGTCGACTGGAGGTGCGCGAGTGTATTTTGTTGGTATTCAGTTCGGAAAGGTGGTCATTACTGGGGGTCGTAGCAGGGAAGAACGCAAAAATACACTCAATTACCTGAAAAACACTTGGACGAGGTTGCTCCCTTGTAGCCGCGTTCAGACCGACTTCCGCGAGGGCTTCCCGTAGACATCGACTGATACCACGCGCTCGGGTGGTTAGTACGCGACCGACACGTGACCGCTGTCGAGTCTCCACCGTGGGGCGGCCCAATGCACCTGATCCATCCCTCGTCGATGATCACCCAGTCTTCGTACTCGCGCTAGATCTCTCCCTCGCTGTGCTTGTCGATGAGATGGATGATGACGCCCACGGTTTTGTCGTCTACCATACTCGGGTGTTTCAGGGCTGGCAGTTGATTGTTCCGTGTCGCACTGGATTTGAGAATCAGTCCGCGAAGTCGCCGATCTCAGTCTGCTCCAGTTCGGCCTGCACGTCCTCAACGAACTCGTCCACCTTCCGCTGGAGTGCTTGCAAGGATTTCGAGACGGCCTTCCACTCATCCTTGTTCCCGGCCTGTACCTTCTCGATGTGTTCGTTCAGTCCCTTCTGCTGGTACTTGTTGATGACCTTCTCCGTGTGAGCGCGGAGTTCCTTCTTCATCTCCTCGTCAAGATCAACCCACAGAGGGTGCGCGTCCTCAAGCAGGTCATCGACGTCGAACGTGTCGTGTTCGAGGGCGACGTGGACGGTCGATTGGAGGATGGAGATGGTGAACTGCTGGTAGTCGTCATCGCTCGTTCCCACGTCGAACGGGAAGTAGTCCGTCGGAAGTCGCCGTGTTCCCGTCCGGATCGGAAACTGCGCCTGCAGCTCATCGAGGTTGAACTCGTAGTCCTCAAGGGTGCGGATGGTGAACTGCTTGGCGTCCTCGTCAAAGTGGACGACCGCGAAATCATTCTCGGGGAGGAACGGGTTAACCGATAGATCGGCAAAGGATGAGTAGGCGAACTCGGCGTCGTAGTCCTCGTTGGCCTCGGCGGACGAGACGACACCACGCGTGAGCAGGAACTCGGGCGAGTGGTGGATGGCCTCGTACTTCTCGTTCTGCTCCTCTTTCAGAGTCTTCGACTTGCAGTCGATGACGATGGAGTGGTTGTGGCCGCGGCTGGTGAGAATCAGGTCAGGGTTCACCGCGTCGCCGTCGTGGAAGAAATGTGGATCGATGATGTCGACGGTGTAGCCGAGGCGGCGAAGCGAGTCGGGGAACGTCCTGTCGATCTGGCAGAGGGCGATCCAAGCGTTGATCTGCTGGGTGTGATCGGAGACGTTTTGCATCACTCCAGCACCTCCATCACCGCATTCGAGTCGTAGTGACGTTGGAGGTTGGCGTAGATTCGGAGCGCGGTGTTCCCGCACGCTTCCTCATCGAGGTATAGGCGAATCCACTCCGGACAAATCTCCATCGTGTACTTGTCGTTGTTGTGGAGATCGATTCCCTTCACCTTCCAGTACTGGTCGTCCAACTTCGTCTTCGCACCCCACAGGCGGAGCGGGTTCTTCGAGGTGATGATGTTCTCGATGAACTCCCGGACGTCCTCAATTTCGTTATCCAATTCGATGACGAGTGGCGTGCCGTCGATTCCGGTGCCGTGTTCCTTCGACTCGTAGGAGATGCGGTGATGTTCCTCGATCCGTTGGAGGAGATCAGCGTACCGGTTCTTGATCTCGTCCACGGTGTCGATGTGGAGTTGAATGGAGTCACCGCCCGACGTGGTGAAGCGACCGTTGTGTGTGACGCGCTCCAAGACGAACGAGCCGCTGATTTCGCGCTTGATGCCGACCGCCGATAGGGAGAGGAAGGAGGACAGCTCTTCTTGGCTATCGAGTATGTCGAATAGCGTGCTGGTGCCGCGACCGCTGCTCTGGACGGAGAGGTCTCCGAAATCGAGCCTGTCCTCGATGTAGTCCGAGGAGAACACCTCGTCGGCCTCGTAGCTGACGCCAACGTCGCGGAACTCCCCCATCTCCATAATGTCGCGCTGTTGCTCGACGGGCATCCACGTGTAATCAAGGCCGTTGCGGACGCCACTCACCATATCCTTCACGACCGCCTTCGCATCGTCCGACTCCTCGAGGGTGTAGAGCGTCCAAAATCGCGAGTCGCTGGAATCGAGGAAGAAGGTGTGCTTGTTGCCGTTGCGGCGGATGACGAGTTCGTGGAGATCAAAGTCCACTTCGCGTGCCTCGGCGATGTCCACTCGCTCTCGGAGTTGCTCGGGAGTGACGTTCGACTCGATGAGGAACGTCTTGAGCATCGTCTGTCCGGGCTGCAATTCCTGATCGTCCACCAGCTCGTCGTACGTGCCCTCGATGGTGTACTCGAGGTGCTCGAAAAGGTCACGTCGGCTTTGGATGCTGGTGGTGGACATTCTTCCGAGGTTCTTGTTCCGATTTAGTGGTTCGTGTGCCCAGTATGTTAATAATTACCAGATCGGGGTGAAAGTGGTTTCTCGTCGCGTGACCCGAAATTCTGACAGGAGGGTCTTATTCGTGATGGTGTTCTTGAGGGTGGTGGAACGAGCGTGTGACTGTCTAAACGGGGCCGTGCCACCTCCCCGACTGTTCATTTTGACTTTTAATAAGTGTGCGATATGAGAAAGTAGTATGTTGGACAGACGCCAGATGGTGTTCATCGACGGACAGAACATCTTCTACAGCGCGAAAGACTACTTCGGCGAGGAGGTCAGAATAGACCTGCCGAGACTGATCGATCACTTCGCCATCGGTGATCTGAAGGAGACGTACTTCTTCGATTCGCACTTGAGAGATCAGGACAAGAGCGGTTTCTACAATTTTTTGCGGGAGAGCGGCTTCGTCGTGGAGTCAAGCACCACTCGGTACCGCGATCACGGCCCGGAGGCCGTCGGGATCGATGTCGGCATCTCTACGGAGATGGTTGGCCGGGCGCATATGGACGAGTACGACGAGGCACTGCTGTACTCGGCGGACACGGACTTCATTCCCGCGATGGAGCACGTGCAGGAACAGGTGGGGAAAGACGTGGCGGTGGTGCAGTTTGAGGACGATGTCCGCAAGCGGATGGAGGATGCCGCCGACCGCTTCATCGCGCTTGATGACGAGGTGGAGGACTTCGTGTACGATTTCCCGGAGCGGTGACTGGCGGTGTAGTTGCGGAAGGAAGTATTTTGCAGGCTGAACTCCGCCTCACCGCTCCGATGCGAACTTGTTCAATTCGCAGATCGTGTCGGCGGGGCGGCGCCGGTTCCCACCCGGCCACCTGCGGGGAAGTATTGCACCTGAACGTATCCACGCGATTTTCATAAAACTTGCTGACTCCGTGTTGCGCTTCAAAAATGAGAAGGCGCATATTTAGATGGATAGCGGAAGTGCAGTACTTGTTCTACAGTCAGACTACCGGGTACAGATAGTGAAGACGTTGCGCTGAACATCCAGACGAAGGATTCGCAGCCTCGACAAATTCCCCGGGTGAGTACGACGAGTTCGAGCGTCCGGCGAAATCAGAGCGTCGAGACCCTTCGTGGACTCCAAACCCCACACTTTGCCGCTCCGTGAGCGCATCCACGAAGTGATCGCGCGAAATGTGCGCGAGATAGAGCGCGGACGCCCCGGGCACAGAGTTCTGATGGACTGCCCCTTCGAGGTTGATGTGGAGGTTAGCGTGGACGAGCGGTGGCTCGTTGACGTGGTGACTCGTCATGCAGCCGCTGGTGAACCTTCGACCGAACGGGAACTGCTCATTGAGACTTCCAGAAAGAAATTCCTCGAAGTATGAGTGAGAAGCAGACTCCTTTGATGAATTCACCCGCGTGGAGTGGGTGCTGTGAAAGCTGGACGGGATGAAGCTGTAGACCTGCGGTAGTTTCTCGTACTCACCGCAGTCGCATTCCCGGGACGAGTTGGTGTTGCATATGACGAGCGAAGAGGACTGGAAGTGCAAGGCCCGGGCCGTGCTGCGCACGCACGGTTTTGAGCGAGTGGATGAGGATGGAGTTGTTGAGGGGTGGCGGCTCGAGTGATTCTTCTGTTTTCGTCCGGTTCACTCCACGACGGACACGTCGCTGACGAGTGCGTCCTGCACGCCGTCGATCAAGTCGTCCGAGTGTGGCCCCTCTCGCCACGCTACGTTGAGTGTGGTTTTGCCGTCGAATTTCACCATCGCCAAGTTCATCGCATCGACTGCATTCTCAGGTGGAGTGAAGCCTCCCCACTCCCGCGGTATTATCGATATGGACTCGATCTCTCTGTCACGGGTGATTGACAGGTCTTCAACCTTGCCTTGCACCCACCAGTGATTTTTCAGCTCGACGCGCAGGATGTCCCCGTACTCGATTTCTTCCTCGTCCATACCCTTGCGTTTGACTCGATTTCACTTGTTGTCTGTGTTGGGGTTTGAGCGTCAACGGGGTGTGTCCCATGCCGAGATTCAAGTGATGACGGTACGATGTCATCAGCCAGATATTACGTTCACACCAACTTCTTCCGCGTCTCCATCGCCTCGTGCGTGTCCTCGATGACGTTCATCAGGGCCGTTCGGACGTACGCCTCGAGCGAGTCCTCGAGCATCGACTCCAGATAATCGTCATCGCTCACTACCTCGTCAACCTCCCCGATCGGCATATTCAGGGCCTCCTCGACGGTTGTCGGACGTCCGACCTCGACGGACTCCTCGCTGAAGTTCGACAGGAACTCCTCGGCCCTCTCCTCATCCAGATCGACATCCGTGTCCGTCTCCTCGACGAACTCGTCGATGTCGAATGGGCCGAATATCTCGTCGATGTCGTCCATATCGTAGTCCCCGTCGTAGCTCTCCCGGGCGTGTTCCTGCACGGTCTCGTACAGTTCAAACACGTCCATCTCCTCTGACTGCTCGCTGAGGATTATCAGTCCCGTGGCGAAGGCGGAGAGGACGGCCATATCGATTCGGGCCTGCTCGCTCACTTTGGCCGGAGCGGAGTTGGCGTGTTCGATCATCTCCTCGGTGAGTGGCTCCAAGCGCTCGCGAAGGGAGTCGTAGTCCGGTTCGTCTTGGTACTCGGTTGCCCGTTGGGCGGCCTGCTGCAGTCGTCCGAGTTGACCGAGCGAGGTCTCGTACCATTTCCGTGCCCGCTGCTTCCGATTTTGCCATCGTTGATAGAGGCGGACGATGATGCCGCCGATGGCCGTGGCCACGATGGTGGAGATGACCGGCGACGACGCAATCGTGTTTATGACGCCCACTTTGACGGGTTGACGTGTCCATCTCAGGTAAGCGTTCGGCTGCGTCCGCCCTTCTTCTCCGTTATTTTCCTACCATCTCGTACCTGCCAGACTGCAGGTTATTTCGGGCGTCAAGGCGGTCTTCGATCTCTGCGAGCGCCTCGTGTACGTGGTACTGGGGAACTTCCCCGCGCATATCTCGACATCGAATGTGTTCGCAGGTAAATGCCGACGTGGGCACTCCGCTGGCGAGATTCTTCACCAGCCTGCGGTTCTAAGTCGTCCGAGGTCGCACAGACGGGTATGAGCGTCGTTGAGCGACTGCGATCGAACTGGTCGCACAAATTGCCCCACGGCGTGATGGAGTGGGAGGGGAACGTCAACGAGGTGGCCGGTCTGGAAACCCTGCCGAATCGATCCGGGGACGTGGACGGAATGCAGCTGGGGGTGCCATCCACGGGAAACTTGGGTCTCGTTCTGTCGTCGCCGGAGCAGGTGGACGAGTACGTGGAAACGCACGCGAATGGAAACATCGACGTGCCGCAGTACTACTCTGGGTTCCCGGAGAGCGACGAGCTTGTTGTGGAGCGTGGTGGGGATGGTCTTCGATCGGATGTGGTTGAGGCGGGCATTCGGGTGTTGAACGGTGGTGGCAGGTACGATGAGTCTGAGTTCACCTTGTATGACTGTCTGCAGGGTGACGACGTGATGCCCTGTCCGCTCGTCAGAGAGGGTCACGGGTGCGTGCTTCTCACGCCGGCGCTCAAACCGGAGTGATTCTACACGTCGAGGAATGGGTGCGGCTGGTGTCCGCTGTTCTTGACGATTCGGCGGGCGTTGAGGCGCATCTTGCGGCTTGACGTACGACATCCTTGCATTCTGCACTGCGGACGAGTTCGGACAACACGTCCCGGAGTGATATCTAACAGGCTGGAATGCGGTACTGATGTGTATGAGGCATCAGCTGGACAACGCCGGACGCATCGTCTTGGCTGACGATCTGGCCAGCAGCTGTATAATCACTGGAGAGCACTTGTCGGGCGGAGACATCCACTTCCGCATATGGCTGCATTCCGAGGAATGGGATGCTCCGGTGTTTGCCGATATATCGGCGGAGCGGGTGCAGGACTGCATTTCGAGGTTGCGTTCCGGCGGCGAATTTGATCACTGGGCGCGTTTGACGGAGAGCGGGGGGAGGGGGATCGAGTGTCCGATATGTTTGGAGGACAGGTACACTGCGGGAGAGCAGCATGTGATGACTGAGGTGTGTCAGCATCCGGGGAGAGAGTTGCGGGCCGTGGATTCGTCGCCGTTCCTGCACGCTGGCTGCGTGGATGATTTCTGCGACGTGCTGGAGTCGGTGTTTGACCAGTATCCGAAAGTAATGCTCGAGTTCGTGTGAGTGCAAGCGGTGTGGTGGTTCGGCGTTGCGCGGAATCTCCTACTGTCTCGCGGTAGTACAGATTTTCAGCCGTGTGGCTCAACTATGATCCAGACGCAGAGGCGTCAGGTCAGCAGACGTTTGACGGGTTTTGACTTCCTTCGGGCGTTCGTGTTTTACCGGCCGGGGGCGGAGTTCCGAGCGATACAGACACCCTTGCCGCTGCGTTGGGAGCCGAGCAACGGTAACGTTGGCATCTGACCGCCTGTGAGGGGGTGGCCGGAGAATGGAGCGTGTGACACTTCCCGCCCACGACCGACTCGCCTCGCCACCCACATCGTGGCTAAATTTCTGAAAGTCAAAGTCATTCGCCGTGCAAGCCCCGGGACGTGCATGTCGGACGACGCCATCGAGCGACTGCACTCGAATTGGTCGGATGAGTTGCCCCGGGGATGGTGCGAGTGGAACACGGTGGTCAACATCGATGGAGTTGAGGCGTTGATGAACCAGATGTGCGATATACCGCATCTGGACGCGCTGACAGGGCGCGTTGACCGCAACCTCGGTCTCGTCGTCTCGCCGCCGAAGGAGGTCGAGCGGTACGTGGACGAGCACGCGAACGGCACCATCGACATCCCACCGTACTTCAGCGACTTTCCGGACGGTGAGAAGGAGCCGGTGTACTCCGTCGAGGAGGGTCACAGACTGCGCTCTGCGGTGGTTGAGGCCGCGATGCGGTTGCTGAACGGCGGTGGCCGGTATCGAACGAGCGAGTACACCCTGTACGACTGCTTGAATACTGAACCCGAGCAGCTGCCGTGCCCGTTGATCCGCGATGAGGTGGGGTGCGTTATGGTTGCGCCGGTTATCAGCCCCGGGGATGATTGAAAGTGCGAAAGGCGACGGCACCCTCCCAAAGGCGCCACGAGGAAACGAGGTGAGCAGCGAGTCCGCCTGCCCAAGGCGAACTCACTCGTTGGTAACGCAGGTTGGAATAAAAAGGCCGGCGCGGCAGCCCTCTGGCGGGACTCTCCACGAGCACGCGTTCTAAGTCACTCGAAGTCGCATAAGCGGGTATGAGCGTCGTTGAGCGACTGCAATCGAACTGGTCGGACGAATTGCCCCCCGGCGTGATGGAGTGGCAGGACGAAACGGACACCGTGATCGAGCTGGAGATTCTGCCGAACCGTCCCGTCGAACCGGACGGGATGAGCATGACGGACAAACCGATGAAGGGCGCCATCGGCCTCGTCGTCTCGCCGCCAACGAAGGTCGACGAGTACGTGGACGTGCTTGCGGACGACACCGTTGACATCCCCAAGTACTACTCGCGGTTCCCAGATAACCGGGAACCGATGATCCAGCACGGCGACGACGCTATATTCTCGGAGTGGGTGGAGGCGGCCGTTCGCGTTCTCAACGGTGGCGGCAGATACGACGAGTCCGAGTTCACCCTGTACGATTGTTTGGTGGACGATCCGCAGCCCTGCCTGTTGCTCCGCGAGGGGGTGGGCGCCGTTCTGCTCGCGCCGGCCGATTTGTCTCCCGAGGTGAAAGGGCTCTAAATTGAGCAGGCTTTCTATTATCATAAAGCAAATAAATTCCTGTTTTCGGCACCAAATACCGCTTGATGGCGGATGGATTCGAGAGCGTGGATGAAGCGCTCGAGGCGTTGAAAGACGGCGAGACAACGGCCTCGGAAGTGAGAGAACAGTACGGACACGTCGACGGGATCGAGCGCAGCATCTCCGTTGCACTCGCCAAGCGAAATCAGGATATGACTCAGGAGGAGTTTGAAGACTCGTTCTCCGCCGAGTTCTCCCTCGATGAGGAGTGGCCCACTCTGACCGAGGCACGGGAGATGAACTGGCCGGCGAATTTCGACGACGCCGACCGCTTGATGTCCGTGGTCTACGGGCTTCGACAGCCCCGGCAGATGGAGTGGATCGCGGAGCGAGCTGACGTGGATGAAGAACGTGCGGAAGAGGTCTTAGCGGGGTTCGACTGGGTGTCGTCCCTTGCCAGCGATGGGAAGTGGTGGTATCCGTGCAGCATCGAGGAGCGCGTTGAGGAGTTCGAGAATGTTATCGGTGGCGAGGAAGGCGGCTACACGACTGACGAGGTGGCCGAATATTTCGATATCGACGTGCGAGGCGAGTACAGCGACAAGCAGTGGTCTGGGCGCTGATTTCGTCGGATTTACATTCAAGACGTGGGGTGACTGGTGAGTCAGTTCCCGTTGCACTCGCTCTGTTGCGAGATGATGTGTTGCCCCAGTCTGCGTGCAACTTCCGCCGTCTCGTCTCTGACATCATCTGGCAAGACCTCATCTCCCGACTCCCAAGCGATCCACTCCCCGTCGCGGTACGTCTCGCTGGTGACGTGATCGTCAACCTTGTCGACGAGATGTTCCGTGCAGTCGGGCGGTTTCACGAGCCCTCGAAGCCCGGTGTCTGTCCGCTCGATGCGACAGTCCACGCCCGACTCGCACCACTCTTCAACGACGACATCGGCCAGCACGTTGACTTCCTCGGTCGATGCGTGGACGCGGTATCCGGCATAGTCGAAACTGATCTCGACATCGCTCTCGCTGGCAAGCAACTGATTGATCGCGTCTGGGTCGACGGCGGCGTGGAGGCTGGGGAGTTCGTCAGGTGGCGTGTTGGAGACGGCGGCGACTGCCTCAATGATGGCCTGCGTTGGCTCATCGTCTTCGAGCGGGGTCGTGATTGCCGTGGTCATTTGTTTGTCCGTACGTTTAATTGAGTTCGAGTCATCGTTCGACATGGGTCGATAAACCCCGGATGGGGGTTTGAGACCCACCCGGCGGCGCGGGCCCTATCCCGCGCTGCCCTCTCACAGGACGCAGCCCGGCGGGTCGCTGTGATGTTTTGTCGCGTCGTACTTAACTGTCTGACAAACTCGACTATCTGCAGCCTGTGACTGTTCCACACGAAACCGAGGGGGTCGACAATTGTCGTTTGGGAAGAGATCCGGTTGGAGCTACGAGTGCGATAGCGGTCACCGAACCCGTGGCTGGTTGCAGCGGAAACGCTCCCGTGGTCAATATTGGGATGTCGGCGAGTGCGGCGAACATCCCTTGAGAGAGGGAGTGGATGGCTGCTGGGCCGGCGTTTAAATGCAACCACGGTCGACCGCGGGGTGCGCTATGCCCGAAGACGACAGTAACGACAACAACGGTGAGGAGATGGACGTGGTTGACCCGGAGGAAATCGATCACGCGCTCGACCGTCTGGGTCAGAAGCGACTGGCGATCGATCTGCTGGCCGCACAGCGAGACATCGCGGAATCGCTGGTTGGGGAGCGCGTTTGTGAGGAACAGAGGGAGTTGGTGTTTGGCGTGTTGCACGACCTTGAGGCGGCTGCGGAAGCGGTGTGGCCCGGCGATGATATGCCCGATGTCGGTGAGATTGCAGAAGGTGAGTGGGACAACGATGAAGGAGAGAACGGTGAGGACGTGTCGGACGAAGAGGAAGAAGACGAGGAGGAGTAAACCCCGTTGTATCTGCGGGATGCTTGCCTCCTACCACATGCGTCCCGCAGTTGACCTCTGCGTTGGAGCCTTGGTCGGTTGGTTCAAGGCCGTGTTCCGCGGCCTGCCTGACGAGCAGGCATCGTACAGGTATGTCTCAATATTATATTATCTCGCAGACTGGGGTACACCAACCGTCACGCAAACCTAAGTGACAGGCACCAAGACAACTGGTATGGTGTTCGCAAGCGCCCTCAAAGAGAACCTCTACGACCTGTGGATGTGCTGGGAGTGTGGCACCGTCCGTGCCATCGAAATCTCCGAGAGAAACGCCAACGCTCCGATCCGCGACCAGAAACTCGAAGACCACGGACTGGAGTGTCCCGCGTGTGGAAACAAGGGTGCCGAGAAAATTGTCCCGGAAGAAGACGTGCCGAACTGGGATTGACACTCCGGCGTGATCAACTCAGGCCGACGCGCTTGATCTCGTCCGCGACAACATCGTCGGAGGGCGTCTTGATGTAGTCCTCCATGGCTCCGAGTGACGACCAGCCTCCGATGGCCATCACGGTGTGTGGGTTCATCTCCTTCCGCACGAGTCGATCCTGCGCGAAGAACCGACGGAGGTCGTGGGCGGACAGCTTCTCCCAGTCCGCACTCCGACCCGGGACATCATCGCCCCGGGCGGCCATCTCGTCACCAAGCTCGTGAACGATGTCTCGGACGCGGCTCTTCGTGACGCCGAGAAGCAACTCGTCTTCCTCAACGCCCAGCTTGTGCCGATTCTCCAGCAACTCCACGTACGCGTCCTGTGGGATGTGGGCGTCGCGGAGCTTCCCACCGCTTCCGGTGGTATCCTTCCCCGCCTCTTCGTGGACGCGGAGCCAGTACAGACCGTCGTCGGCGTACATGTCCTCGGGTCGGACGGCCGCCATCTCCTGCGCTCGAAGTCCGACGGAGCCGCCGAGCAGCGCGACGGAGTGATGCTTGTGTGATCTGTCCTCTGCAACGTCGCATAGGGCCTCGTACTCTTCGGGCTTCAGCCAGAGCTTGTATTCGGAGTCTCCGGCTGTTGACTTGACTCGCATCGACGTGACGAAAGTATGAGTTTCCGGCAGATAAGTGCCGGCCGGCTGGGGGTGTTCGTTCGGCCGGCTGTGATGAAACGGCTGATTTTGCGGGGTAGAGCGATTCGGGGTGATTTGAGGTGCCGATAATTACGAGAAATCGTCACCTGCCCTCGCTGCTGAAGCGAACAGGGGGTGGGGTTGCTCTCGACGTGAGCCGCTCGACGAACAGAACTCGTTGGTAAGTCGCCAAACCCAGCCGTCCACGTCTACTCGTCGCTGGTGGAGTGGTGGTCAGCTGGC
The DNA here is from genome assembly GCF_003675855.1 of Halostella salina. Classification (NCBI taxonomy): domain Archaea; kingdom Methanobacteriati; phylum Methanobacteriota; class Halobacteria; order Halobacteriales; family Natronoarchaeaceae; genus Halostella; species Halostella salina. Next base: position 428,510 of record NZ_RCIH01000002.1, read on the forward strand.
TGCCCACGTTGAACACCACTGTCGCCATCGATGTAGTCGCGCCGCCTGCAGTCGTCGCAGCCGACGCTGACGCCCGTCCCGGGAAAGCTGATGCTGATAGTTACGTCACCACTCCCACAGGATGGGCACGACAACCACACAGAGAGGAGATCGACAACAGACTCCATCTACTCGCCCTCGATCTCGTCAAGCAACTCGCGCAACTCCTGTCGCTTCTGTTCAGTCAACCACTCCATCTCCTCGTCCAACTCCTCTCCTGCAAGGTGATGCGAGTGGGCGACGAGCGTGTTGACCGATGCGAGGTAGTTCTGCATCGATTTCTTCCGCTCCATCTCATCGTCAGCGTTCTCGTATTCGAAGAGATTGCGTCGAAGGATTTCCAACGTGAGTCCGAGATCATGGTCGTGGTCGAGGTTATCATCATCGGGCATATCTCGAGGACGTCCGCTACTCCCTGATATATGCCGGCCTCGCTGCCGCTCCGTCGGCTCCCACCCATCCCACGCCTCAAGTGCGTCTTCAGCTCGGTCGAGTCCCTCAAGAGCGTGAGCAGCGTCGATGCTAGCGGAGAGGGGAGGGCCTCGCCCGCTGTCGCCCTCTTCGAGTATCTCTTCAAGCATATCACGCAGTTCATCGATGCGCTTGCGCCCCTCGTCGGGACTCCAACTCATGCGGATTTGCCCCCAACCAGTTGCAGGTACTCGCGCCGTTTCATCGTTGGTAAGACAACAGGAGAGATCGGCGACCAACACACTAAATGTAAGCATTCCTATGATAGAAAGCCAACTGGCTCGCCTTCACTCCGAGTCGTGGACGCTTATCTGCTTCAGATCGCCGATCTCCTCGGTGTTCTCGTTCACCGTCAGTCCGACCGCGTAGATGCTGTTGTCACCGTCCTCGTGCTGCCGAACCTCGATCAAGTCGATCAGGGAGTTATCCTTGGATACGACAGGCCCATCACCGTGTTCGCCGGTTGTCTGAACGTCCACGATTGTCTCCTCCTTGTGCTCTTGCTTGCCGACGACGGTACCTCGATCTAGCCGTAGAGCGAGTCCTCTGCCTTCATCCACACTTCGTCGCCCACTTCGAGCGTGCTGATGTCCATATCCGACCGTCCAGACTCCGCTCACTTATTGTCGTTCACTCGTTGGTAAGTGAGCACCCGGTCAATCAATCCGACACTAGATCCTCGTCAGAAGGAATTTGGCGGCGAGGTTTGACGGCACAGACATGAACCCACTATCTCCGACCGCTCTATCCCTCGTCGCCACGGTTCTCTCCACGATTTCCATCGCGATGGCCGCACTATCGCTTCGCCGGCAGGGCATACCGGACAGATTCGAGGTCAGGCGACGGGCCATGGAGTCGATACAGCAGACCAACCCCGACCGCCGCATCAACGGCTTTGAGGTCGTCTACATCAGCGTCAAGGAGGAGGACGGACTGTGGAACACGTTGAAAAAGTACTGGTCTGGACGGATACAGGGGCGGACTCAGGCGTTCATCAGCCTCGACCGCGGAGCGTTCGACGAGGACTTCGAGGGCGAGTACGAGTTCGAGTCTTCTTTCGACCGGCCGATGCCGGTCACGGTGTCCGCACCGGCAGAGACGCAAAGTCAGCGTCTCGTGACCTTGCAGACGACCGAATCGCAGGACGTGTACGGGCTGTTGCAATGGTTGCTGATCGACATATTCCCGGAACACGTCGAGTGAGTCGTTGGTAAGGAACGGGTTTCGCACCGGAACAGCCGGGGGTTTTCCAGAACAGCAGCCGCTCGACGGACAGATTTCATCCAATATAAACCAAAGTATGATAAGAGTCACCTTAACAGTATAAATCATCCATGAGGACGATCCGGTTCGCTCGGCTCAGCTTCGAGCGAAAACTCTCACATTACTCTGACCAGCGCGATGCCATCGAGAGGCGAAAGGCCGCGCTGCGTGAGGTCATCGACTTCGAGACCGACGTGAACAAGCTTCTCGCTGACACGGACATGTCAGGGAAGACCACGCTTGGGGACTGGTACTTCGGTGACGTGGAGGTCGGTGAGAACTACATCGCCGGGCGAATCGGGAAACTGAAAGAGGAGACGAGTAGGCAGGTGGATGAGGACAAGCAGGGATTCGTCGAGGTGGAACGCGAAGACACCGACGTTTCCTTCTTTGTTATCGATCTCTCCGTCTCCGTGATGGCATACGAGTACAGGAGGGACGTGGGTGAGAAGGCACCATACCGGATTCTCGAAGCTGCGTTCAACTCGTACTACGAGGGTGAGGAAGAGGTGTCGATCTCCCCGTTGGTGGACAAGGAAGAGGTCAGAGAAGAGATTCACCGCTTCACCAAGATCACCCGAGTGCGGTTTTCCAAGCTGCGACCAACAAACCCCGACAGTACCGACCGTTCCCGCCCGATGGACGAGTTCCTTCAGAATGGCGGCATCGACCGGCTCCTGCTGGATGGGATGAACGAGGACGACGAGGACGAGGAAGGCATTCGTCTCGAAGAGGAACCGCTGCTCGACGGTGGCTTGAGCCTTGCAGAGGAGGGTTACGGCTCTGCCACAGTCACAGGAGAAGACGACGAGGGGGAGGAAGTCCGAGTGACGACCGAGGACAAGCAGATCGAATCCGAAGTGGATATGCCCAGCGATGATGACTATAGTAGGCAGATGCTCTTGGATGAAATCCGCGACGCCCTCGACCGATTGGAGAACTGATACAGATGTACGATTCGAGCTTCATCACGCGTCTCCGAAAACTGGGGGCGCGAAACCTCATCCTCAGCTACGACACCTTGGCGGGAGTCGTGGCGTTCTCCGCCGTCTACATCTACACCGGCGGCGGCATCTCTGAAGCAACTGCCGCCGGCATCCTCTCCTCGTTCGCCACAGTCTCGGCTACCCTGTTCGCCATCGTCCTCACCGGCCTGACCATCATCACCTCGTTCACCGACCGTCTCTTCCTCTACGCGTGGCAGGACGTGGGCGAGTTTGAGAACATCGTCACAACCTTCCAGTACAATCTCGGTCTTCCTGTCGTCGTCCTGCTGTTCACCCTCGCACTTCAGGTCGAGTACCACCGGTTGGCGATGCTGATCCTCATCGCGGTGTTCGTCTACATGCTGTTCGCCCTGCTCGACTTGGTTGGACTCATCAGTCGGTATGCACTCCAGCGCGGCGAGTTTGTCAAGCAACAGGTTGAGGCAGAGATAGAACAGGAGGAGATTGAGCAGGACATCCCAGATGAGGAGCTCAGCAAAGAGGAATTGCATCGAGTCCGGGAGCAGTTGGCCGAGTTGGAGAAGGAGAAAGAGTAGTCAATCCACGGTTGGCTTTTACTCTCCTCAGAGAGTCTATCACGAAACTCGTTGGTAAGGATGAGACTCACATCGGAACAACCGGGGGTAATTCGGTGCAAGAGTCGCTTGACGAGCGAAAACCGGCGAGTGATTGAAGTGGGTGAAAATCAGCCCCGAGTCAATCCACTTCGTCCACGTACGTCTCAACGTCTGCATCCAGCACATCGGCCACCTTCTCGATGGCATCCGATATCTCCTGCAGTAGCCAACAACCACACTCCGGGAAGATCAGGTCTCCACTATGTGGATAGTACAGCATCAGCGACGAGTAGTTCGGCCACGGACATGCTCATCGTGAAGACCGCACCGCGACACAGCCGCGTCCGAGAGTACCGCTTCGGCTGGCACGATGGGGCTTGGGCACCGCGTCCCGAGCCTCTGACTGGGCACGCGGTCGAGTACGCCCGCAAACAGGTCGATGGGGCGGTGCTTGATCGACGGCTGGCCGAAGGGCAAACGCGGTTGAGCGACTTCACGGAAAGCGTCGACGACCGGGCGAAGGTTCACGTCATCGCGTGACGCTATTTTCGACTAAACTTTCCTATTTTCGTACTATATCAATACCTCCCGATACAGTGCGGTTAAGTTCCTAACGTCCCAAAATACAAATATGACTTGGATGCCCGTAGACGATCCGGATGGATGCAGTCGCAACCATGTCCGACAGCAACGATATCCCGGACGACTTCGTTGACGATCGAGATTTATCCGACGATGTGATGGGGTACAGCGAGATTCGAGAGCGGTTGGACGAGGTATTCGTCGAGGAACACGGCGTTGAGAAGTATGGGCCTGACAGCGGCAACCTGTCGGTCGCCAACTTCGTGTGGCTGACCGACCTGTGGTCGTCCGCGACGATTGAGATAGAGGCGGACGGCGGTGAGATGCCCGTCCGACTCGACGCCCACCCGCGCGATGGCGTGATGGCCGTCGAGCAATCGTTCCCCGCCGACGCGTACGGCAGCGCGGTCTACGTCGACATCGACAACGCGGTGAAGCGGGCGTTGACCGACGTGGCGGACTGGGAGTCCAGCCGCATCGTCCACGACGATATGGCCGGCCTCTTCGACTGACCTCCGACCCCTTCCTTATTTTTCCGCGTCCGAGAGCGTGACCCCGAATTATATGCTGTCAACCGCAACACCGGAACAACTCCCTGAATATCAAATGAGCATCTCCACAAGAACGGCAAAGAAGCTCTGGAACGCGGCAGGGAACGAGTGTGCCCACCCTGAATGCGACCACGAGCTGATCGACTTCGACAGCGACAGCATCGTGGGGGAGATGTGCCACATCAAGGCACGGAACCCCGACGGCCCGCGATACGATCCCGAGATGTCCGACGACGAGCGCAACGCATACTCCAACCTCATCCTGCTCTGCCCCACGCATCACCGGATAGTGGACGAGTCGCCCAATCAATATCCCACAGAACTGCTCCGAGAGTGGAAGCAGGAACACGAACAGGGCGACGGCGACACACCCGAACTGTCGACGGAACAGGTCGAAGAGATGCTGTCAGAGCTTCAACCTGAGATGCTGCTCGTGCATGTGGAGGAGGACGATCTGGAGATACTGAGGGACGTGATGGACTGGCAGCCCAGCCGAACCTACCCGGGGAAAGAAGACGAATTCGGGATGTATCCCGTCGTCGTGAGCTTCGACGACCTCAAGGACTTGCTGGGGCGGATATCCGCACTCTATCGACAGGAGTGGAACGGCGAACCGATGTACCGACAGTCCTCGGATTGGACGGAAGAAGAGGTGATTGCGGCGTCAACGACGGCCGCCCACATCACCCGAACCGCTCTCCAATACCATCAGGTCGAGGGCAGTCGGCGCGAATCCGAGATCATCGACTCTCTGTAGAGGATCTAGGAAGGTAATCAATCCGCGTCCGGGTGTGCCCCGGGTGCAGTCGGCGCGGCGCACGAAGTCTAGATCCAAGATGCGCGTGAAGGGGGCTAGAGGGGGAGGGGGTAACAGGGGGGCTATGCATGGGCGCGTCACGCACACATGTCGCGGGCGAGCACGCGATCGCGCGACGTCTGGTAAGTGCTGGACGGGCTACTCGTCGAAAATGTTCTCGCGGGCCATACTGCCCTTCCCGAGAATGAACGAGGCCGAGTAAGCCTCCTTATCTACCCAATTGCGAATCCCGTTCCTCTCTGTGACCTTCGTCTCCTCCACCACATCGTCATCGAGAAAATCCATCACCGAGTCAATCACCTGCTCCGCCTCGATCTCGCTCTTGTATCCGTCGAGTTTCAATTGCTTGTGTACTAGATCCATCGTGCCAATTCGCGAGAATTCGACCCCAGACCGCTCAACCGAGTCGATGATCTCGTGCGCACGTTCGATGTCCTCTTCGTTATCCCAGTTTTTCTCAACGCGCTCCCTGCCCTCTTCGAGCAACTCATCTCGAATTTCCTCGAAGTCATCGATGGGGATCACTCGCAACTCGTCCGGCTCGTCCAGTTCTTCTAAGTCGTATTCGAGGCCGAATTCGTGAGTGATGTCCGACTTCAGCCAGTTGCGCAATTCCTCCACGCTGTAGGTTGGCGGTATGTCTCCCTCTCCGAACCCCTCGATCCACCTTAGTTTCACCCATACCGCATTGTCCTCCGCTTCGGTCTCCACTATCCAGTCGTACTCCCGCCGCATCTTCTGGCGGATATTCGCGGCAAGCGTGTCCATACCGGTGGACATACTCGCGCGATTGTTGTGGTTCCATTTGTGTAAAGTCGATGATGGACTTGTCGAGAAACCACTCGATCAGGAACTATCCCTACGTCTTCGACCACGAGGCGAGGAGCTGCATCTGTGAGCGACACAATCTGCTCCCCGAGCTGGACTCCAAGTCGTACGTGTTCGGCAAGGGGACGGCGTTCGCCGTCGGCGAGTGGAGGATAGAGTCCGAGGAAGGTGTGCCCGAGGAGGTGATGGATGAGTTCACCGAGGTCATCAGGGAGGGGGAGACGAATCGGAGACTGCTTCACGCCCGGCTGACCGAAGACGCGCCCGAGGTGTCTCCAGAGCACAAGCGAGAGTACGAAGACCGGTATCGTGAGAAAGTCCAAGAGGTCGGTGAGAAGTTGGAACTGGAGGATCTAGAGGAGAGAAGCCTGTACCTGTCCGATGTGTTCATCGACACGCTGATGCCGGGGGTCAGAGGATACTGTCGCGGTCTGGGCCTGAACCCGCTTTGGGCGATATGGTACGACCCACGTCAGCTGTCCTTTGAGGCGTTTTTCAGACGGTTCCCCGCGTTCTACACCTACTCCACCCTGCACTTCGCCGTGGACGCACACACGGATAGGGAGCCCGAGTTCAACGACGTGCTTGACATCAGCCAACTGTCCGTGGCCACACCGTTCGCCGACATCGTTGTGACCGATCAGTTCTTCGCCGGGATGCTGCACAGGTTCGATGTTGAGACGCGTTCGACACGTAGATATACCAAGACGTGGACGCCTTCAGCCAGTTCTTGGAGAAGGCTCTTGATTGACCTCGAAACAGTTCGTTGGTGAGGAACCGGTTTCGAGGCAGAACAACCGGGGGTATTCTAGAACATCAATCGCTCGACGACCGGAACCGGACGAGAAATTGAAGTGAGTGAAAATCAGTCCCGGCTCGTTCCACCATGGACAGAGTGGGATGGGGCCGAGTATCGTCCCGCTGGTGTTCGCGTACGGGTTGACGTGAGCGGTCACTGATATGAACATCGTGGAAAATCTGCCTCGATGACGGATCACTACTCGCGGGGATCGCCAACGGGGACGTCACCGTACTCCGGACAGGTCACCCACCCCTGTCCGAAGGCACCGCCGAGCCCCTCGTCAGGTCGCCACTCGTGTTCCTCGCCACAGTTTGGACACTCGACCACGGGTGGATCGATCTCGATCGCTTCCCTGCGAATGTAGTGGTTGCCCTGATAGGAATCGCAGTGCTGGCAGACGTTTCCCCACACCTCTTTTTCGAGGGTGTTGCTGTAGACACGTTCGACAGGGGTGTCGTAATTCGCAAGGATATCTCCAATTGGTGTATCGAGATGATCATGCCGCGGCCAAACAACAGGAGTATCCTCGCCACACTGCCAACACTCCGTCTGCCATGTCAGCAACTGGTCAGGATCGACAGGAAGATCATCGGGAAGCATCTTGACTAAGATTCCTCAGCACAGTATTTGATTGCTATCATCAGAGCGAATGGTCGCGCATCAGCATTTACAGTACAGTTAGTCATTGAGAGTGCTAGGGAACTCTTGTTACGGAACTCAGTACGGTTCTTGTAACCGAATTGTCTCTGACAGTACTATAGTACTGAAATACGGTTGCACTCTGAATCAGAGGATGGAAAAATCACCTCAATGTGATGAGTGACTTCGGTAAGTACAAGCACTGAGTTTACCAGTCTCCTACACCGTTCTCCACGCGGTATTTCTGATAGTATGCCTTCTCGACAGTACGAAGGTCAAAGTCGCCGGGATTTCGATCGCGGAGTTCTGCCAGAATCTTGGGATAATCGGTGACTCTTATTGTCCTGTCTTCTCCGAAGAACTCGTCAAGGATGTACCGGTCACCAATACCGTAATTCTCGGGATCATAGAAAGTCAGTACCACAGTCGCCGTCGCTGGCCCGATACCCGGTATTGATTTCAGGGTCTTCAACTGTGTTGTCGGGTCATCAATCAGTAATGCGGCCTCGGTTACACGCTGAACGAACTCATCGGGAACAGTACTGACCCTCTCAACGTTACCACCCCTTCGTCCCGGCATACCGTTCAGTTTCCACTGAACTACCTCTTGTAGTTGGTCTCGAGTCAGAGACGACTGGTCTATCAGTACCTTATGTATGCGCTCCTCGATTGCCTGAAGATCCTCGTCATAGGCCTCATCATACCTTTCGCTCCAACTCCGAATATCATCAGTGTCCATATTATCTACTTACCCATAGTCGGAATAAGTATCCACCACCTCTTTGTCCACACACCCTCTCGTATGGTTGAGCGGCCTGACAAGGACGCGAGCGCGGCTAAAATAGCGGAATAGATAGAACGGGACTTTTGCGAAGGTGTCGAAGAGAGTATTCGAAATACCGTAGAGGACATCGGGAAATACGATTGAACATAGCGAACAGCCACTAACTATGCCCTAAGCGCGGGTATGAGCGAATCCTGCTTGGCCGTGGGAACGTTCTATGATACCCACACCCACAAGCAAATCCATATACCTGATACGTACTACGATTGTAAGTGATGAGCGACGCGGAACTATTAGACGACCTCTCCGGCTTCGAGTTTGAGGATTTGATGGAGGATGTTTTCCGCAATCTCGGCTACGAGAACGTTCGACAGGCCGAACGTACAGCCGACAAGGGACGGGATATCCTTATGGAAGAGGTCGTCGACGGAACGCGTCGCGCAGTCGTCGTGGAGTGCAAGCACACCGGTTCGGTCGGCCGGCCCGTGGTGCAGAAACTCCACTCGGCGGTGTCGACGTTCGACTTCGACGGCCCCAAGCGCGGTATGGTCGTGACGACGGGGCGATTCACTGCTCCGGCGCGGGAGTATGCGACGAACCTCCGCGAGGCCGGCGACCCCCATCCCATCGAACTCATCGACGGCACCGACCTGCGAGAGATCGCCGACGAGATCGGCCTTGATCTCTACAACGGCCGCATCGAGATCATCTGTGACGAGACTCTGCGCCCGTTCGATCCCACCAGCGGTGTCGATGCTCCCGTGCGCGAGGCCTTCCGCGACATCGACAACATCGACGCGGGTGAGATACCGACGCCCCAAGCACGGGCGGAATTCCAGCCGGTCGTCCTGATCACGGCAGATGTCGATGCTGTGTTCGAAACGTCGGTCGGCGTTATCCACCGCATCGACGAGACCGATCGGTTCGTCGTCCACGCTCGGCGGGGACGGCCCGACATAATGGAAGGGGCGGTTCGTAGGCTCATTGAGGAGAACAGACGCCAGACGACCGAGTTGGACGAAGAGGAATTCGCCGATGTGTTCGATACCATCGACGTTCATCGGTTCGGCCAGACGGAGACGGAGTACAAGGACTGGGCTGTCGACCGACTGCGGGAGCGTCACACCACGACGGTCTCCTACACCGGCGACAACAACGTCACCTACACCAAGACGTGCGAGCCGAATCAGTCGGACATCTCCGTGCAGTCGATCACCCCGATCTACTTGCCGGAGATCCGCCAGACCACACATCTCCAGCAGTACGAGTACCCCTACGAGTACTACGCCGCCGGCCCGTCACGCGTGACAGTTGAGGATGGCATCCATCGGTGTGTCCACTGCGAGACGGCCGGACAGGATACTGACTACACGTTCTGTACCAACTGCGGGAGCATCAGTTGTCCCGACCACATCAAGACGGAGCGGCTGGAACAGGCGCCCGTCTGCACGGGCTGTGCCGTCACCGAGCGATTCACGCTCAAGACGAAGTACTTCTACGACGAGGAGAATCTGGAGACGTTCCGTGCCGAGTACGAGGAAATGCCGCTTCACGAGAAGGCACGCGAAAATCCGCCGTTGGTCGCCGGTGTACTGGTGTCGCTACTTCTTGCGCTCATATTCGGTCTCGTCAGTGCAGGCATCATCTGACTGAGGGAGAATCTCCATCGCAATTCGATCCCCTTCAGGTGTGTCGTTTGCTTTTGAATCCTCTGTGAGCTGATCCCTTTGGAGAGTGACTCGGCAAAATAGGGTGGTTTGAAATATGGTATTACAAAATACCCTATCCCCAACTACCTGAACTGTGTCCTTCCAGTCAGCAAGATATTGAATTTCTACTTCAAGTATCAAGAGAGGAGTCCAGAATATCGGTTATCCAGTAGCATTATTCGCTAAGATGATATAGGCTGGTGTATGTCGGATCGGCTTCCGTCTGATTGGGATTCACGGCGAAAAAAGGTCTATAGACGTGATGGATATACCTGTCAGCACTGCGGTGCTAAAGGAGGTCAGAATGGCGATACAGAGTTACATGCACATCATATTGTTCCAAAATCCCGTGGAGGTAGCCATCATCTGAATAATTTGGTAACTGTCTGCCGTGACTGTCATAAAGCGATACATGGAGACTTTATCGCTCCGAGTCCAAGAGAGCAGTTAGACCAAATGGACAAGATTGGACAGCTCAGTATTTCTATCCTCCGTGAGCAAAAAGATCTTCTTGGAACCCTCGATGAATTCGTACAACATATTGTAGGTGTTATGGGGGGTAAGCGAGCACCTGATGCTGAGACCTACTTGGAATCTCGAAGAGATATTCGACTAGGAAATGATCGTGTTAAGGGCGTAATTGAGAACGCGAAGAAATTAGACACCAGTTCCGTCCCTGAAGAAATATCCTCTGAATATAATCAATTGGTTCGTACTGCAGAGGAGTTATCTGAGAATTTTGTGGAATGTGTTCAGAGAGCGGAATCCTGCTTCAATCACTCAGGAAGGTGCCATATATGTTTTGAAGAGATAGATAGAAGTGATGAGATATGCTCGGAGTGTGGAGCAGAGCTCGATACCTCTGAGGTGGAATATCGAGAAGATGGGAGATTTGATGCTGATCCTTTAGTTAATGACTTGAGTGACTATCTAACTGAGTCTGCAGACTTATTGACAAAAATGTCAGGGAATTTGGACTCAATAGTTGAGAAAAAAGAGTAGATCGGTGCTGGGAATCCCTTCGATCTGTCTTAGCCTGTGATCTTATTAAGGTACGTCAAAATAAGGTACTATAAAATACCCTATTTCAATCTACCTTATCCGACGCTGTTATTGCGATGGCCCCGGACTGTGGGCATATGGACGCGTTCGTCGACCGCGATGCGGACATTGCGGCCCTCCAAGAGCGGTACGTTACCGACGAGCCCTCGCTGATCACCGTCTGGGGCCGCCGGCGTGTCGGGAAGACGGAACTGGTCGAACACTCCATCCGCGACAGGGATGACGTCGTCTACTACCAAGCCACGGAGACAACGAAGCAGGTGCAACTCGACGATTTCGTGGCAGAGGCCGCACGAACCTTTCCGGGTATCGAGCGAATCCGCCGCGAGTGGGAGGATGTCCTCGGCTATCTGATCGAGCAAGACGCGCTGATCGTCCTCGACGAGTTCCCGTTCCTGATCGAGAGCGACGAGAGCCTTCCATCGGTCATCCAGCGACTGTGGGATCACGAGGTCGAGGGCACGAGTGCCACGCTGGTGCTCGTCGGCTCGTCGATCAGCATGATGAAGGAGAAGGTGATGAGCGGCGGAAGCCCGCTTCACGGCCGGTTCGATATGCGCCTCCAGCTTGAGGAGCTGTCGTTCGACGCTGCCACGGAGTTCTTCCCTGACTACGATCCCGAGGAGACAGTGCTGGCGTGGGGCGTCTTCGGCGGGACGCCGCACTACCTGCAGGCCGTTGACGACGACCGACCACTGGAGGAGAACATCCGGAATGCCGTCCTCTCGAAGCGTGGGTTCCTCCACGACGAACCCGAGTACGTGCTGCGCACCGAGCTGGAGAACCCGAACCGTTACTTTTCGATCCTGAAGACGATCGCCGCCGGGAACGAGACTCCGAACGAGATCGCACAGGCAGCTGGCATCGACTCCGACCAGATCAGCCACTACTTGAAGAACCTGCAGGACTTGGAGATCGTCGACCGGGAGGTGCCGGTGACCGAGAACCCCGCGCAATCTCGACGCGGGCAGTACGTGTTGAAGGATGCGTTGTTTCGGTTTTGGTTCCGATTCGTCTACGGGCAGGGCGATAAGTACGACCGGGCAGGCACCGACGCCTATGAGGAGTTGATCGAACCACACCTCGCCGACGCGATCAGTCCGAAATTCGAGGAATTGTGTCGAACCGCCGTGTACAATCTCTACGACGAGTACACGTTCGATCGCGTCGGTGGCTGGTGGTATCAGGAGCAGGAGGTCGACGTGGTCGGACTGACAACCGGCGAGACGATGGTCGCCGGCGAGTGTAAGTTCACCAGCCAGCCGATGGGGTACGACGTGCTGCACGATCTCGAACGCGACGTGGAAGACATCCGTTGGACGCCGCAGGGTGGGGGAGACGTCACTCACGAGTTCTGCTTGTTCTCCCGGAGTGGCTTCAACCGGAGCCTGATCGAGGCCGCAGAAGAGCGCGACGACCTCCGTCTATTCTCGACCGAAGACATCGTCACCGCGTTCTGATATACAAGTGGATGAGCAACCCGAGGATGCCCAAGAATCCGAAGATGACACCACGGAATCGCGGACTGGAGAATCCCCGTTTCTCCGAATCAGAATACACGTAGTACCCGACGGTCGGCCAAAATACGAGCAGATACAGGCCGACGCGAACCAGCAAACCGTTGTACGCGGTTATGAGGCTCATCTCATTCTCACCTTATCGACACGGGAACTATATGGAGAATATGAGTTAGTCGGTGAGAAGTATCTGCCGGGGTATTTTCGATTACTTACTCTGCGGCGGTGTACGCACCGCCACGACGCGTGAGACGTGCGACGACGAGACATTCGACAGCGCACCCGACCGCTCATTATGATCGGTGACTTAAGTGTCCCGTATGGTCGAGGTTCGAGCACTCGCGACCGACGCGGTGATCGTGCTCGACGGAGAGGTGGTGCTTCTCGAACGGGCACACTCACCCTTCGAGGGCAGCTGGGTTCTTCCGGGCGGTCTTGTCGAACCTGACGAAACCGCACGAGAGGCCTGTGTCCGTGAGGTGAACGAGGAGGTCGGTCTCGATGTTGCGGTTGAGGCCTTCGTCGGACTCTACGACGATCCGGATCGGGACGAGCGGGGAAACGTCAGCGCGGCGTACCGATGTACGCCTGTCTCCGACGACACACCGACGCCGCGTGAGGAAGCACGGCAGGTGGGGACGTTCGACCCGGCCGCTCTGCCGGAGATGGGCTTCGACCACGAGCAGATCGTCACTGACGCGCTCCTTGACTGACAGGCACATCAATGAGTCAAAACGAGAACTCGCTGTTCGGTCTCGTTAAAACCATCAATATGTGATAGATATCAGCAGTCCTGCTGAATAGAGGGCGAGATCCTGCATAACGTTCGATCTAACTGTCGCAACTGAGGCCAGCTGTACAAACAGCTACAGTCAATAAACCTCGATTTCCGATAGAGACCGTCTATCGTCCGTTTATAACAGTTCATCATTTAAATAGTACTAAACAGAATATTGTCGGAAATCACCGGAAGACACATAGAATCCCGGTTCCAGAGACTCCATTATCTCATCGCCGGGAATTATCCATTCACTCACAACATCCCCGTTATGAAGCCCGACAAGATTCAGCCAGAAGTTCTCGCCACCTTCTGCGACGGGGGAGATTTGTAAGATTTCTTCTGTTAAAGGCTCCCACCTGTATGGATCCTTTTCGGCTGGCTCCATTGGTGAACGGATGATAGGAGCTTCATGGCCTGTCAGGTCAAAACGAGGAACGTTGTGAATATCGGCTAAATTATCCAACATCGTTGTCAACTGGCGCTTCGTAACGTAATCGTGGGTGTCCGAAATTATCGCTTCGATAGAAACGGAGATTATACCAGCGAACGAGAATAGCTCTTCACCTCCGAACACATAGGAGCCACCTGACCCGTCTTCTACGATTAATTTAGAGTCATTCAACTTGAAATCCATATCGTGAATAATCGAGTGTCGATATTCTTCGAGTTCTATATACAGGTTTGAGATTGCCTCAAGTATTCGTTCGTCAGTTTGAAAGATTGCGGGGACATTAGGAGTGTCATCGAAATCAAGCGTTTCCATCTCAGAGATTTTCTCAGAGAATCGCCAATCATCAGAAGCACCCGAGGAACTTCTTCCGTTAATCTTCAGAAACCATTCAACAAAGAGATCAAGGCATTTGTAACTGCTGGCGAATATGAGCGGAGTAATGTCACTAATTACTTGGTTGACTCCGCTACCTCCGATGGAACTGGTTGCCCTCAGGTAGGCAGTTCGGTTTCCGTCTAATGCAACTTCTCGGTCTATTGGCTTCTCAACCAAAGTATCAACCGTATATCTCTCTAGATCAATATTCCCCGACAACTCCGCTAAACGGGTTAGTGACCACCGTTCGTACTCGGTTAGCTTATGTAGATCCTTTATTTGACTACTACTTACTGTCATAATATCGAATAGCTGTTCCTTCGTTTAATAACCTCATTCGGTATCACTACTACTGATCCTTCAGTCATTCTACTGGAATCTTGATACAGACCGTCTATCGGTCGTATCTATCGTTTCATCGCTGAAGTGGCACTCCAACAGCACGAAATCAACGACGAACAAATGCTGAACCAAACCTCCCAATTCAGTACGCCGCTCCTATCAGTTGTGGAGGGTTTCAACAGAGCCCGCTGTTCGTATTATTGTGGCCGAACCGGTTCCCCACACTCGTAGCATTCCGCGAAAACCTGTGTCTCGTCCTCAGCCTCGTACTCGATGAGCACAGCTTCCGCTGGGACAGCCGACCCGCAGAACGGACACGTGCCAAGTTCCGACGCTGTGTTCGACATAGGGATTGGGAAAGGGGGAACTTGGAGCGTGTGACAAGGTTCCAAGTTCCACATGCATATTGAGTCTCCATATGTAAATCACTCGGGGAAGCACGGTGAAAGTGATAGACGAGACCGAGATCACTGAGCCGCTGAGACCTCGACAGCGTGTTCCTCAACCAACTCGACGACATCGTAGACGTGAATCCCGGATTTGAACCACAGCACGCGGTCGGCGGTGTCGCCGAAGTCCTCCTCGGCGCAATCCAATCGCTCCGAGACGGCCACCACCAGATTGTCGACATCCGCGTCGCGAATCTTCGACAGCTTCTCGTCGAGATACTCGGGCGTCCAGAACCCCACGATTTCGAGTAGAGCCCGGCGACCGTCGGGATGTTCGACCGCAAAGTCCGGTAGCATCACCTCCTCGCCAAGATCCAGCACGTCATCCTCGCGCACCAACTCCCACTCCGTGTTCGCCCGCTCCCATTTGGAAGCGAGCGTCCGCTCGACATCGCTGTCGAACTCGTCGCCGGTGCTGTAGTGCGATGACAGCGAATCCGTGTGGTCGAGCGCAAGCGTCCGCGTCCGACTCACTGCGTCATCATCTGCAATTGCTGCCTCCATCTCCCAGCGGTCACACAGCGGCAGCGCCGGCAGGAAATTCGCTAACCGGATGCCGTACTTGCGCGTTTGAGAGAACAGCGACGCCGGGCCATCCAAGACGGCCTCGTATCCGTCGGCTCGATCCGTCCCCGCGACGCGCTCGCCCTCTGCGTCGATGGGATAGATGCGATGCATCAGCCCGAACAGCTTCACGTAGCTGAACACCGTCCCGAAGTGATCCCACACGCGGATGCGCATCTCCGTGGCGTCGTACAGCACGGCCTGCGCGAGCGCGAGATTGTAGCGGTCGAGCAACCAGCCGACCGTGATGTCGTCCTCGCGGTAGCGGTCGTCGGACTGGCCCGTGAGCTGAGTGGTTGACGAGCCGCTCTCGTCGGTAGCGTACTCCTCGTGAACGCGGTTCCCGAATCGAACGAGGCGCTTGTTGCGCTCCAAGTCCGCGTACATCCCCGTGTAGCACTCCTCCAGCGAGATGCCCAGCTTGTCGGCCACGGAGCTGTACACCTCCAACTTCTGGGTGTCCTCGCCGAGCGTGGGTTGGCGCACGATCGGATACTGCTCGTTGGCTTTCTCGAAGAGTCGCTGGCGAATCTCTCGCGGTTCGACGGGCGTCATGGTCTCGAACTCGGACTCGTCTCGCAGCAGCTTCGCCAGTCCTTGGATGATCTTGTAGTCCGTGTTGGCGACGGTCAGCTCGTCAATCTCGTCCTCGAGGTCGCCTTTCGGTTCGCCCAGATGTACATCGAACAGGTCGATCAGCTCGCGGGCCGTCTCTCGATACCTCTCCTCGCTAGAATCGATGAACAGGGGTTGCACCTCGTCGTCGGTGGTGCGCGAGCGGGCGAGATCAGCTGTCAGCACTGCCGGTCACCCCCTGTCGTCGCTGTTGGGAGACGTAGTTTTCCTTGGTGTCGGCGGCGATGATCTCGTACAGGCGGGCGGGTTCGCGTTCCTCTGTCGGGCGGAGGATGCGGCCGAGCCGCTGGGCGTACTGCCGCTTGGAGGCGCTTCCCGAGAGGATGATACCCACGTTGGCGGCCGGCACGTCGATGCCCTCGTCCAGCACCTGCGACGTCGCCAGCATCGAGTACTTGCCGGTCTTGAACCGCTCCAGTATCTCCGTGCGCTCGTCGGTCTTGGTCTGGTGGGTGATGCAGGGGACGACGAACTCCTTGGAGATGTCGTAGGCGAACTCGTTGTTGGCGGTGAAGATGATGAGGCGATCGTCGTGGTGGCGCTTGATCAGGTTGTCCAGCGTGTCGAGTTTCTTCTCCGCGGTGCGGGCGATCTTCTCGGCACGCTGCTTGGCGATCAACGCCCGTCGTCCCTGCGGGTCGTAGGAGGTGCGCTGGAGGAACTCCTGATAGCCCGTTTCCTTCCAGAGGTCAAAGTCGTGGCTGTCGACGTAGTCGCGGTAGATCTGGTACTCCTCGTCGTATCGTTCGCGTTCTTCGGACGTGAGATCGACCGAGAGGTGGATGGTCTCGTACTCGCTGAGATATTCGCCGGCGAGATCGTCCACCTGTTCCTCGTAGACGACCGGGCCGATCAGGTCTTCGAGCACCTCGTGCTTATCGTCGGCCCGCTCGTAGGTGGCGGTCAATCCCAGCCGGTACGGCGCGATCATCATTTCGGGAATCTGCTGGTAGGTGGGGGCTGGCAGGTGATGCACCTCGTCCACGACGAGCAGACCGAACCGATCGCCGTACTCGTCGATGTAGCGATAGGCGCTGTCGTAGGTGGTGACCGTGATGGGCGTCACGTTGTGCGAGCCGCCGCCAAGGACGCCGATGCCTTGTGAGAGTTGGTCACCGAAGGCGTTGGTAAGGGTGGCGTGCCACTGATTCATCAGGTCGATCGTCGGCACAACGACCAGCGTCGCGACGCCAGCGTCCGCGATGGCTTGGATGCCGAGAAACGTCTTCCCGCTGCCGGTCGGGAGCACGACGCTGCCTCGACGGCCGCGGTCGCGCCACGCGTCGAGAGCTGCCTTTTGATAGTCCCGGGATTCGATCTGGACGGCTGGCGTGAGCGCGAGATCGGGATAGGCTCGCGCTTTGTCCGTGACATCGACCTCCTGTTCCGCACTCTGGTGGAGTTCTAGTTGCTCTTTCTCGGCCGTCGCATCATCCCACTCACCGGCCCATTTGCGGATCGATCGATAGTGGCGGGCTTGTACGCGATATTCGTCGACGCGGTCGTCCCACTCCGCGTGAGGCACACCATCGGGGGCGTCTCGGAGCAAGAGCGTCCCATCGTCGAACTTGATGCGCATTTCGGGTGGTGACACAGGCTTTGCATCTGAGGCGGTTATCAGTACCGGAGATAAGGGTGTCATTCAACGGTTCAAAACACCCGTTCTCTGCTTCCTCGGTTAGTTCAGTACAGAGTACTCACTTATCAGTCAGTACAGCAGATTATTCTTCGAGTTTGTCTGTTACCGTCTCGAAGAGCCGGTCTGTCCACGCTGGGAAGACGAGAGCAGCGATGGTTCCAACGACGACACCAGCAACAATACCCTGTGTGATATTTTGGAGAACGGTCGTTCCGAGTGCCGCTCCGAATGTCACTCCAACCAGCATTGCGAAGACAACCCGTTCTCCGTCAGTGTTGTCGGAATCCTCAGCCATCTATATCAGACATCTCTCTAAGAGGCAAAAATAACTGGGGCAGCGTTGCGTGAGCTGAAATGACTGTTCGGTTCGCGCTGTGTATCTCGCACCGTAGGAGGAGTCAAATTGACTCCATTGAAGCGTTCGATGAGACAAAAAATTGCTCAGCGAGACTCTCATCTCCTACCTTTGCGGACGCAAAATTCTCTTTTCGCCCGGAAAATCACATCAGTTGGACGCAAAATTCTCACTATTTCTTTATGGACAGTACTCCTTGATTGAACTGTAGATATGAAGTCACAACGACGGCGTATCATACGAGAGGAACTGTTGCGAAGTATCGCGTGGATTGGTCTCGCAATTGTTGGATGGCCACTCGTAATTTCAGAGATAACGTGGTTAGATGCGACGGCTCTGACGGTCTTCGGCCTGCCCGCGCTCACGTGGGCGTTGTTGACGACCGGTGCAATCGCAGTCCGCCTTGCGACATCTACAGAGTTACAGGTTCAGACGCCAGTTGGTCTCTCGATAAGCCTCCTTCTCGGAATTATGCTTGGCGGTGTCGGCGCAGTGTACCTCGCCACAGCAGGTGGATATTCTGCTCTGTGGATTAGTGCCGCGTACGTCGCAGTGACTGGTATTACCGTCTTCTGGTACTGGTTTGCGGGGCCAGATACCGTTGACACTACAGTGACGACGTAGTACCTTCTCGGGGATGGCGACTTCAGGAGCGTGTCCAGCAAATTCATCCGCCAATCCGAAACGTCCATATTTCTCTGATGGCTCGTGAACAACAGATGTCACTCCCTCCATGGATCTCTGAGCAATTGCCGGAAGACGGGAGGGTGAATACGAAGCTCACGCAACAACACATCATTGAGAGTATGTACCGAGCTGATCGACCATTTTTCTCACTACAGCAGATTCAACAGCGGATCAAACCAGATGTTTCGAAGGTCACCGTCCGCAACCGGTTGGACGAACTGGAAGAACGCGGAATTATCGCAACAGAAACGTTTGATAACTCGTTAACACTATATTATATCAATCATCCAGAGTCTGAGTGGCCACTTTCCCCGGAGGGAAAACAAGCATTGAATGGAGAGTCGGGCGACACAGCCAACCCACTCCGTGAGTTCCTACGGCATCCACGAGTCCACCTGATCTTCCGTGAAGAGCTCCTGCGGAGTATTGCGTGGGCCGGACTCGGTTTGTTCGGATGGGCAATACTCGTTAGCTCATCTAGTCAGTTGCCAGCAACCGTCTGGACAGTCGTCGGACTCCCGATTCTCACATGGGCATCTCTCACAGTCGGAATGATTGGAATTCGGCTGATAACCGGCAACGACTTACAGATTCAGTCTACGGAGGGACTGCATATCATTTCGATTGGTGGCGTTGTGTTAGGTGGGTTCTGGGCCGCGTTTCTGATTTTTGTTCTGGACTGGTCGCCTCTGTTGATCAGTGGCCTATATCTGTTCGTCGCAATCGCGTATCTTGCATTCTATAAGAGGGTAGTACTTCCGAGGTTTGACGAACGAGTTGAACATTAACCGCTATGGATTCTCGTCCTAATTCAGCTAATTCCGCTTGTAATAGAACTCCGGGAGTGTGCTGACTTCATTCTCTCTCTATCTCGCACGCTGTTTCTGTCAGCTACTGGTATATTTTATTATTGGTGATGGAATGAACCCGCAAGAGTCGTTTAAAATACCACTAAGGGCGTCTATTCCCACACGAATATTCAAGACCGCCCATAGCCTATCATCTATTCCTGAGTGATGGAACGCGACCAGTTCCACGTAGAAACCGAGACGGTCAAGGAGCCAGCCACCGCTGAGCCGGCGGAGCATCCGGCACTCCAGATCCACTTTGATGGCTCGCGCGACCGTCTGCGACAGGGGCTGTCCGAACAACTCCGCGATGATATCGCTGTCGAAGAGATCGATGTCTCGTTTCGTCACCTATCGTTGGGTGGAGAACCAGCTGAAGGCATACTCGCGCTCAGCGACCGCGTCACCGGACGATACGTTCTCGAAGTCAAGACAGCGGTCAATCTGGTGCGCGAGTTCGTTCAGACCGTGCGCGAGTCCGCGGATCAAATGAGTCACGACGCGCGGTATCGCGTCGAGATTCGAGCAGAGGGCGAGACAGTCACAACGTTCGAGAAGGATCTGTTGCTCGTCTACGATGCAAGCGGGACACTTCTCCGTGATGCCAGCCTCATTCCCACCGGTATCGAGCTATGACATCAGTCTCTCGTTCGTTCACATAGCACACCCCCGAGCGCAACTGACCATGCCTCTGACCGCCCCAGCACGCATCCGTGCTTCTCCTCGACTTGGCATATGAACCTCTCCACCGAACAGATCCGCGACCTCTGCACGAGCGAGGTGTTCGATCGCGCCCGCAACTACCGCGACGAGGAGCGCATAGAGCGCATCGACCGCTTCGACGAGACGGTGAACGCCGCCGTGCAGGGCTCCCAACCCGAACCCTACGAGGTCGAGATCCAGTTCGTGGATGGCGCTGTCGAGCCCGAAAACGTGGACGCCACCTGCACCTGTCCGTACGACTGGGGTGGGTACTGCAAGCACATCATCGCGGTGCTGCTGGAACTTGCTGAGGGCGACATAAATCTCGAAGACGAGCGTGAGGCCGTCGAACGCGTCCTCTCGGACGCACATCCCGAGGAACTTCGCAAGTTCCTGCTTGACGAGTGCGAGCGCAACGCCGATCTGCGCCGGCGACTGCTGACACGCTTCGAGGAGCAGGACACGCAGAGTTTCTACGACTACAAGAAGGAGATGAGCCAGCAGTACCGAGGCCCCTACACATACCAGTACGAGGGCCCCGACTTCTCGGAGTTTCACGACCTCGCGGAGACCCACCGTGAGCAGGGCAATCCGCTGGAGGCGGCCACCATCTATCGCGCGATGACCGAGGTGCGGATCGAGAATATGGACATGGTGCAGGACTACTACGGCGAGGACTTCGAGTCGGAACTCGATGCGTTCGTCGAGTGCATCCGCGAGGCCGACCTCGACCACGAGGAGAAACGTGAGCACATCGACTATCTTTTCGAACGATGGGGAAGCGACGATTCTGCTGTCGGCACGTTCTCGGGCCAGTACGATGACGCACTCTGGGAGCTTTGCACCGACGACGCGGATCTACAGTACTGGCGTGATCTCCTCGAAGACGATCTCCCGACCGAGATTCCCGAGTCGAGCAAGCCCGACGACGGAATCGGGTCGTTCGATACGCGCCGCTACGAAGCCGAACGACGCATCGAAATGCACGCGGACGTGCTGGACGCGTTCGGCGATACCGGGGCGCTCCGGGAGGTGTACGAGCAATATTATCTCGACATTCGCGAGTTCTGTGTGCGGTATGCCCGTCTACTCGCAGACGAGGATGATGTCGACCGAGCGATAGAGGTCGCCGAGGAAGGGTTAGAGACGTTCTCGAACGTCGGAGCCATTCGACGCTTCCTGATCGACGTGTACGCCGACCGCGACTCGGAGCGACACAAGAAACTTCTGCGGGAGCAATTTCTCCAGTCAGGGGACTGGGAGTACTACGAACAATTGCGGTCACGCTGCTCGGACGACAAGTGGGAGGAGATGGTTGCGGACTTCGAAGCGCGGTTCGAGGACTCGAACGTGCATCGCTTGATCGACCTCTATCTTCGCGAGGGGCACACGGCAGACGCGTTCGAGACGGTCATCGAGACGGCTCGCGAGGAACCCGACGATGCATTCCAACGTGCAGTCGGTGATAACGGCCTCGCGATGTTGAGCGAATACCGTGATGATGTCGCGGACTACGACCCGGAGACTTACTACGAGGTCTACGAGGAATGTCTCGAACCGTTCCTCGCGGACACGACGGGCCGCGACCACTATCAGACGGTCGTGGGGTACCTCGAAGAGATGCGGGAATTGGGTTTCGACGACGAATTCGAGGCGTTCGTCGCACACCTGAAAGAGAACCACTCGAATCGACCCGCCTTCCTCGACGAGATGGAGGCGCTCGAAACCGGAGAGGTGTGATAGAACCGGGAAATGAGGGGTCAATCTGCACGATTAACTCCGGTGATCTCCACACGCGTTCCCTCTGAATCGCTGTCCGTGAGTGTAATCTCCCACTCGTGGGCATCGACGATTTCTTTGACAATCGCCAGTCCAAATCCAGTTCCCTCCTGTGCTGTCGAATATCCGGTCTCGAACACGTCATCACGTTCTTCGGCTGGAATCCCGACGCCATCGTCTTCGACATAGAATCCTGCTGACTCGTCCAGCGCACCGACGCGGATCGTCACGTCGCTCCCACCGTGGTCGACGGCATTGCGAAAGAGGTTTTCGAACAGTTGCTGAAGACGCGCTTCATCTGCTGTGAAGGAGAGGTCGTCTTCAAGGATGATCTCGGCATCGGGGGCGTCAACCATCTCCCAACACTGTCTGGCGATCGTCGACAGCGAAACCAATTCGGTGTCATCTATCGGTTGGCCGTGACGGGCGAGTTCCAGCACATCCTCAATCAGTCGTGCCATCCGATCCAAGGCGTTTTCTGCTGTTGCGAGATTTTCATCGTCGTACTCGTCGTTGGCCATTTCGACGCGAGCCATCGCCACATTGAGTGGATTCCGTAGATCGTGGCTGATCATACTCGCGAACTGTTCCAGCCGCTCGTTTTGCCGCTCTAACTCCCGTCGGTACCGTTCTCTGTCGGTGATGTCGGCGAATACCAGCAACCGACCCAGATCTGCCTGCCGGGCAGTGAACGGGTTTTCCGAAACCCGATAGTGTCGCGTCTCGCCATCGCGGTCGCGTTCGATGATCGACCGGTCACGGTCGAGCGCCTCGGTAACAGTGGGAAGTATTGACCAGAGCGGCTCACCAAGAGCTGATTTGTCCGCCAGTACCGGAAAGAGGTCGGTTGCGCGGTCGTTGTAGTCGCGGATTCGGTCGTCGGCGCTCACGAGGATGACCGGTTCATCGTGTCCGCCTGCGAGCTGGATCGCCTGAAACGTGTCGAGGTAGACGAACGCGACGCCCACAGCGAAGATAGCGACGCCAACTGGCTCGTAAGTGATGTCGATCAGGTAGGGTGTGGTGAAGCCGATGATGTCAAATACGATGGGAAGACCTGTGATACCGACCAACCCCAGTACTGGCGTCGTCTTGTATTGTACCTGCGTGAAGTGTTCGAGAAGCATAAAATAGCCAACTAGTGAGAGAGCGTACGAGAACCCCATCACGAGCCAGTGCGCGAGTTGGTGGGTGACCGAGAGGTGAGGAAACGGGGTCGTCACGAACTCTGCTGTGAAATAGAGATTGTGAAGCGGGTTCGTGAGTTTCACGGCGATAATGACGAGGAACACACCAACTGCGACCCGTCGATATATCGGCTGGCGGTGCAGTGAGCGGTTGGTGTAAGCCGAGCAAAAATACAGCCACGCACCGACAGCACTGAGTCCAACGACGAGCCCGATCAGGTAGAATGCGTGCTTGAGCGATGCAGATGGGGCAAGCAGGAACGCGACGTGCGCCGTTGCCCAGCCGCTACTGGTGAGGAGAAGCGCAACCAATCCGCGCCGCGTGTCGGGGTCATCGATTCGAGTAAGACGTGTCGCACTCACGAAACAGGCAACAGCAGCACCTCCAAACACCAACAAATACGCAACAAAGGAAATTCCAGCACTCGAAAGAAGCTCTACCATCAGGTACCTGTATTTACCGGCGAAAACCGGTTAATAGCTCCGATGGGAGGTTGGAGGGGGAATAGACCTCAACTACGAAGTACTGGACGGATGATGCCAACCGGTAGCACCCCTCCACTTGTCGTCACCAGTCCAAGCCTGATAACGATTCAGGTGGGGGATGGATCGTATCCGATTCGAAGCCAGTTGTCTACGCCCTCTACCGGATGTGGAACGGTCGTCAGTCGTCGGCTGACCGTCGCCGACGGCGATAGTTCCGTCTTTGATCAGCGTTGCTCACCCGTTACCGAGACAACTCATCACAACAGAACAGGTGGCTCAGGTCAGGCTAACTGGCGATGCTTTGTGAGGTACTGAGACTAGTCGAGGCCATAGCTCTCCATCTGAACCGAGCAAGCGATCACCCTATTTGTTTTTGACTTGTGGTGAGGACAGACGGTGATCCGTCTCCCTACGAGAGTGTCTCCACCCGGGTGATTAGGGAAGCAATCTTCTCAGATTTCGTTCACAGATCGAGTTCGGTCGCTGACTCGACATCGAACCGCAGAATCTCAGGTTCGCCGGCGAGCAGATCGGGGAGCGCAGCCTCGAACTCTTGGAAGTGGTCGGTCTGGGTGTGTGCCTCGAAGGCGGCCTCGTCCTCGTACTGCTCGAAGAACCGCACCACGTTCGGATCGTTGACGTCGGTCGTCGCCCGGTAGTCGATCATCCCGTCTTCGGCTTGAGACTGTTCGACGAGATCCTCGATCAGGTCGAGTGCTTCCTCGCGCTTGTCCGGATCAATTGGGAATGAAGCATGTAGGACGATCATCGCGTCTCGACCCACGAATGGACATCTGAAAAAGGCTCACGATGTCGAATACGAGCCCGACAACAGAACGATCGGTATCGAGAGACTCACTCCACACTCGACTGGGTATGATACTCTCGTCCAGTCTGGAACTCGGTCAACTCCGCGATACGGCTCTCCAACTCCTCGATCTCCTCTCGAAGTTCCTCGGCCTCGGAGTCATCGCTCGTGGCAAGTCGGTCTTTCAACCCCTGCAGTCGCGTTTCGCGCTGTTCCTCGTCGACCTCGGCCTTCCGGACGTACTCCGTCTCCTCGATGTCGTACACGTCTGATTCGGAGAGTTCCGTCACGTCGAGAGCGTCGTCGACCTTGTCGCGGTCGACGCTCAACACGCGCTCGCGGTCGATGCCCGCGTCCTCCAGCGCGGCCAGCACCTCTTCGTCGTCTCGGAGGTCTCGGTTGCGGCGCGTCGTTCGTTGGATGGAGCCGAACTGGCCGTGGACGGGCTGGTCGTGGTGCAGCCGATCGAGCAACACCTCGGTCACGGTCTGACGCAGGTCGTTGGCATCGCGCTGGATGTCCGAGAGCAGGGTATAGAGATTGATGAGGACGGGCGTGTCCAACACCTCCAGCGAGGAGAGGTCGTTCCGCTCCAGCGCGTCGATAAGAAGGAGCGCATCGCTGTAGACATCCACGTCGGGTTCCATGCGCTCGGTGGCACCTTCGTCCGAGTCCTCGTCGTCTGTTCCCGTGATGATCTGGCTCCCGGTCGGTTCGTCGGTTTCGCGGATCACGCCCGCGCTCTCGTCGACCTCGAATCGAGGATGGAGACTCAACACGGCGGGGTACGGATCGGCGTCAGGCGGGAGCCGCGAGAGGTCGAATCCATCGACGGCGTCACTGATGCGCTCGTGGAGCGTCTCGAACTGGTCGCGCTGGAGCGGTTGCGTCTCATCCACGTCGCGGTCGAGAAACTCGACGATGATGCGGTGTTCCTGCACGTCGACGATCTGGAAACGCTCCTGAGAAAGGGGTGTGAGCAAGGTCGCGTACTCGGCGAATCCCTCGCACTCGTTGAGGAGCGTGTGCCACTCGCTGCTGAAGGACATAGCGGTCTGTTTGCTGCTCCTCGCGATAAAGTGTGCCGACCCTTCACGTGGAACGGCAGTTCAACGTTGTGTATGTGGGGCTATCCCCTTCTCACAAACACTAACCCACCTCCCTTGCATCTCCACCTATGACCAACAACCCGTTCTGGGACGCGGCGGAGGACGCCCTCCGCGGTGAACGCGTCCGCGTCCACACGACCGACGGAACGTACACCGGTCTTCTCACCCTGTTTCACTATCAAGACCACGCGGTACTACTGAGGGACGTCACGACGCCCGACGGCGACGCGACACCGGCCACGCTCGTCGAGAACCCTCGCACCATCGAACAGCAGCCCGAGACGACCAGCCGCGAGGTCGTCACCGTCGACGTGGACGCGATTGCATCACAGCCGTACAGCGTCCGCGAGTACGACTCCCCAGACTTCGCGGCGTTCGTGCGACAGGTGCGCCACGATGGTGGCCTCACGAATCTCCCGCTACTTCGCCCGCTCGATGGCGACCACGATGCAACGCATCAGGTCGTCTCCGGCCACCGACGCGTCGAGGCGCTCCGCCGCGCCGGCATCGATGAACATCCCGTCGAGGTGGAGTCGTTCACCGACTGGGCGGCCACGAGACGGTTCATCGACGAGCACTTCCCCGTGACCGACTCGGAGCGAGAGAGCTGCACGGACTCGAGGAGTGGGTGGTATTCACCAGAGCTGATGCAGGCTTCGTACGAGCGGCTTCGAGAGGAGTGGGGGCGAGAGAAGCTGCTTGGACATCCAGCTATCAAGGCAAACGAGGCGATTCTCGAAGCGGCCGACGGCACGGCAGCGGACGTTCACGACGTGTTGACCGAGGCTCGCTCTGAAGAGGGTGCTACGGATGAGTCCACCGAGGAAAGTGACACACCCGAGGTTGATGAGGTGGTGGCGGACTTGGCGGCCGATTCTGATGCCGGTGAAGAGCGGATCAGAGACGATGTGACGACGCTTCGAGAGCACGAGGTGCCGCTCAATGCGGTCAAGGGCGCCCTCCGTCGGAAATACGCTGGCGAGTAGACCGGTTCGACGAGCGTTACGAGAGCAGGAGAGGTCGCCTGCTGTTCATCGAAGCAGCGTCTCGCCGTCGAGTTCCACCTCATCGTGTGTGATCGGATTGCCGGTCTGCACGGCGTCAAGCATCTCGTTCACCGTATCTGGCCTGTTCTCCTCGGGAACGTTCGCGATCACGTTGATGAACAGCCACGCCATCCCATCCACCTTGTCCTCCAAGTGGTACGCGCTTGAGGAGATCGCGCCGCGGCTCACGTCATCGAGTTGCTCGGCCATCTCGGCGTGCGAGTCGATGCCGTGCAGGTAGCAGGCCATAATCTCCGACTCTCTGGTTCCGATCGGGCCGTTCTCGTCGATCAGCTCCGCCAACTCGTCGATGCTTCGCGTCGGTTGTTCCTCGATCTCCTGCGGGTCTTGTCCCTCGAGCAGCACGTCGATGTCGCTCGCATCCAGTTCCCTTGCACGCCACGCAACGCGGGCGGCCTCGCCACTTTCGTCCACTTCATCGAAGACGGCGACGAACTCCTCCAACTCGGGATACAGCCACGAGTCCTCCAGTCTGGCGGCCCTGCTCCACACGCCGCGGGATTCGAGAAATCGCTTCGCTCGCCGTCGTCCGATGGGAATGAACCGTTCCTCGGGCGGTTCCTCGGCGTAGTAAACCGTCTGCTCGGTCACCTCCGCCTGCACTCGCTTGACCCGCTCTCGCTCCAACTCGGAGCAGAACGTCACCTCCCATCCCTCGTCCTCGGCCACCTCGACCGCCGCCTCCGGAGCATCGTCCTCGACAGCCAAGAGGAACGGCTCGTCTGCAGCCTCCCAACATCGATACATCTCCATCTCGTCGGCCTCGTCGGGGACGTCAGTCGCAACCAGCACGTGGTCGTGGTCTTTCTCGCTCGATACTTCGTTCAGCTCGAACTCTGTGAACACCTCCAACAGATAGTATGTTATCTGACAATAAATATCATTTCGTGGTGGCGTGACGAGGGATCAGACGACGATGGGATGTCTCAGAATTCCGGACGGTACGGTGGTTCCCCGTCCATCTATTCGACGTCGAAGCGGTCGGAGACCTGATCGGCAAACTCGCCCTCTTCCACGTCAAGGTAGCCGACCTGCCGTCCGTCAACATACACGTGGCCCTCAAAGTCGTACAGTTCGATCTCGCAATCCCCCAGCGTAAAGCAGACTCCCGGGGGGCGGCCCCACGACTCCTCGGTGGGGTACTCCGCGCTTCGCCACTCCACGTCCTCCACACATTTGTCTACCCAATCCTCGACGCGATCTGGCTCGTCGTGAGCGCACTCGATAAGCCACGCCACGGGCGGCATATCGTCTGGCACATCCCGTGATGCGCGTTCCACGACCGAGTCGACGGCGAGCGCAAGCGAAGCCATCGCTTTCTGATGTGCTGTGTCCATATTCGTGGCTATCGTGGTGGGACTGATAAGAACACCGTCAGAACAGGCGACAGTCCCATGGCATCTCAAAGCACCTGTTACAGGGCTATCTGAACTTCTTGAGTGTGACCCTCAACATCGACGACCCATTTGACTTGGCTTCCTGAAACGATACGAGGCAACCGCGAGGAGGCGTGGCGACAGTTAACGCGATCTTTCGACCGGGCCGCCTCAAACGCGCGAAAAAGAAAAGAGGATTAGCAGTCAGTCGATGCGCTCGACTTCCACGACTTCTCCAAGCGACTCGTACTCGTCGATACCGTCGTTGCGGCCTGCGAAGTACTTCGCTTCGGGTTCCGGCCATCCCGTGCGACTCCGCGATGCGAACACATGGATGCAGTAGTCGCGGGGGAGGCCCAGTCTGTCCGCAGTCTCCTTGTTGACGTGGAGGCGGACTTCGATCACCCGATAGTGCTTGGGGTTCCTGTCGAGGATGGCCTCGTTGAATCCGACGCCGGCCTCGAACTCGTGTCCGTTGCTCGTCTTCACGCGAACATCGTCTCCGTCGGAGAGCATCGATAGCTTGCTTATGAGATGTGGTACTCCCATCCGCGCTAGGTACTAGGCACGGGAGTGACATAACTCCACTGACTCGGCACCCGTCGAATTCTGCGGGTATCGGGCTTATAGAGCGAAAACTGTTGGACTCGGCTCGGAACTGGTCACCCAACTCTCACTTCTTCCCCGACGACTACCACGTCGTGTCCCGCGTACGTGAACTCGACGCGCACGCCGTCTTCCGCGATGTCGTCAAGCGCGTCGGCGTCCACCGCGTCCTGCAGCGTCGGCAGCTCTGTCTCGTCCACGCCGTCGACTTCCGCGACCGCCCTCACCACCGCGGCTGACGGTGACTCGTCTGGATTGATCTCTTGGCTATGCATTCCCATACGTGGAGACACGCGATCTACCGTGGAAAGCGTGTTGTTGGACTGTGATGCTCACGGATACGGGCAGTGAAATATGCAGCAGTTGACAGCAGGTTTTTGATGTCGAATATATAAGTAATGGTGTATGGCCACTCACCCCGGCACAGATATTGAAAATCCCCTCAATGAGCAGGCGCTCATCTCCGATGTTGGCGGTGGCGTCGAAATACTACACATCGAGGACGAACCGGACTTTGCCGATCTCGTCTCCACCTTTCTCCAACGTGAACGCGATCACTTCGAGATCTCGACCGAGACCGATCCCCGTGAGGGATTGGAGATTGCAGTCGAGAACGACATCGACTGCGTGGTGTGCGATTACGATATGCCGGGATTGACCGGGCTTGACGTGCTGGAGGAGGTCAGGGAAGAGCATCCGAGTCTGCCGTTCATCCTCTTCACGGGGAAGGGCAGCGAGGAGATCGCCAGCGAGGCCATCACAGCGGGCGTCACAGAGTACCTGCAGAAGGAGGGTGGCACGGATCAGTATAAGGTTCTCGCCAACCGCATCGAGCAGGCCGTGGCCCGGCACCGCGCCGAACGTCAAGTGGAGCGTGGCTTCCACGCCATCGAGACGGCGCACGACGGTATCAGCCTGCTCAACGAGGACGGCGAGTTCATCTACGTCAACGAGGCGTATGCCGAAATCACGGAGTACGAGCGCAGCGAACTCGTCGGTGAACACTTCGATATTCTCTATCCCGAGGGAAGTGTCGACATCGCGTACGACGAGATCATCCCGACCGCGCGAGAAACTGGGGATTGGAAGGGGGAGACCATTTTCCTGACGAAAGATGGTGACCCGGTCACAGTCGATCACTTGCTCTCGTTCACCTCGAAGGATGCGATGGTTTGCACGATCTCCGAGACGGATGATGCGGAGGCGGTGCGCGAGGAGCTTTCACTAAAAGAGCGGGCGATAAACGAGGCCCCGATCGGGATCACGATCAGCGATCCGGCGCGGGACGACAACCCGCTCATCTACGCCAACGACGAGTTTCTCGAGATGACCGGATATGATCGGGACGAGGTTGTGGGCCGGAACTGCCGCTTCCTGCAGGGCGAGGAGACGCGGGAGGAGCGCGTTGCGGAGATGCGTCGGGCAATCGAGGCCGAGGAACCCGTCTGCGTCGAGCTGCGCAACTACCGGAAGGGCGGCGAGATGTTCTGGAACCGCGTGACGATTGCGCCGCTGCGCGACGAAAGTGGCGAGTTGGATCACTTCGTCGGCTTTCAGGAGGACGTGACGTCCCGCCGCGAGTTGATCGAGGAGTTCACCTCGCTCGGGGGCGTGTTGGCCCACGATATGCAAAACCCGCTGCAGACGATTCGTGGGCGGTTGGAGTTGGCTATCGAAGATGATGAGACGGAACACGTCGAGGCCGCGATGTCGTCGCTGGAGCGAGCGGAGCAGCTGGTGGACGACGTTGCCGGCGTGTTGAGATCAGGGACGATCGTCGGTGAACGCGAGGAGATCGATGTCGGACATATTGCTGCGGGCGTGTGGGAGGCGTTGGATCGGTGCAGCGAGGATGATGCGATTGAGATCCGGGACTCGCCCACGGTGAGAGCCGATGGTGATGCAGTGCGGCGGATGCTCGACAACGTGCTTGGCAACTCGTTGGAGCACGGCGAGACGCCGGTCAAGGTGCGAGTGGGTGAGCTGGAGGACGGTTTCTACATCGAGGACAACGGCCCGGGAATCCCCGAGGAAAACCGCGAGCAAGTATTCGAGCAGGGATTCTCGACGAAGGATACTGGGGACGAGACGGGAATGGGAATGGCGTCCCTGCGGCAGATCGTGTTGGCGCACGGTTGGCGCATCGACATCGCGGATGCGGATGAGTTGGACGGCGTTCGCTTCGAGATTCGCACGGAGTGACCTCTTGATCCGCGGTTCCCGATGCCGTCTTCTGGACGACTCCCTATCCGTGACCTTTGGTACATCGGTACCAGCGATTTTGGATGTACCTTGGTACCTGAGGAGTCTCTAGAGTCTATCTGTGAGAGCCGATAGGGAGGTCACCGGTTGGCGTGGTTGCTGGCGAGCATCGCACCCGACAGCGTGACCATATCCTCGCTTCGCCGCCACATTCCACCAGAAATCATCGTCGCGTTGCTGATCGGATTCTCCCACATATCCTCGACGATCCGCTCAACGCCGTCCTGTGCGCTGTCCCACACGCCCTCATCGATGAACTGCACGCACGACTCCGCGAACCCGATCTGCAGCCACCGCGTCACCTCGGAGGTGTCAACCTCGTCCTCAACGCCGTACTCGCACAGCAGTTCGGGTACGGCGTCTTTCGCCGCGTCGAACAAATCCCCGACCGTCCCGCTCGACACTCCGCGCTCCATCAACTCGCCCCGGGCCTCATCGACGGAATTGAATTGGGGTTTGGCGTCAGTCATTCCAACGTGAAATCGGCGTCAAAGCTGTTCTCGAAGCCGTCCTCGATGTTCTCGTCTTGCTCTCTTTTCGCCACAGCGACTGAGATGGAGCGTTCTATCCCGTCGACATCGTTGAATCGCTCCAGCACCTCGTCTGGATCGGTCTCGCCGTGCTTGACCTGTTGGAGGGTCTCTCGCACTTCGTTCACACGTGATGGCACGCCGCTGAACACCTTGAAAACCCGCTTTCCAGAGTCTGAAAGTCAGGATACTGATTTGACGCTCGTCCGCGTACGTGCGGCCGTGAACAGTGAGGACGTCCGCCTACTCCAGCAGCTCCTCGCCAACCGGCACGGTTCGCTGTCGCTCTCGGAACTTGCGGCGTGGAACAGAGAGAGTGAAAGCGAGCTGGAGCAGCATCTGCAGGACTTGCAGGCACGAGGCCTCGTGACGACGTTGATGGGCGACACCACGTACTACGCAGTCACCGAGTTCGGCATCCAGTTGTTGAAGCAAATTGGGCACTTCGAGCAGATCGGCATCCTCTACGATATGTATGAGGCAGCAGAGACAGAAGTGAAGACTGGAGACCGTCCACAACCGGAGTGGCTGTAGCCGTGCCCGGGAGAGTGCGAAAGGTTGCCCTCGCGCTCCGCGTGGGTGGCGGTGACTCCGTGGAGGAGGTGGCCGAGGAACACGGAGTGGGTGAAGAAGCGGTTCGCAAAGCCGTGGAGTGGGTTGTCGCAAACGAGGATGAGGTGCGGGAGATCATCGGGGAGCGTGTCGATTCCCTCGCCGAACTCGGCGTGGAGTATCCCGACGATGTGGAACCGCCCCGGGAACAGTCCGCGGCGGATTACAGGGAGCGGCAACTCGACGCGCTTGACGCGGTTGTCGATCAATTCGAGTAGTCACTCGCTGTTCAATATTTTCTCCACCCACTCCGAGAAGTCGCCGCTCTCACATACACGTCCGTCTAGATCCACGACCGCACCCTCACGTGCGTGCCACCTCCGCATCGTGTAGTCGCGCTCGTCAATCACAGGTAGTCGATCAACTCGTCGATGTCTGCGTGCTTGTCCTCATCTTCGAGCAGCGCCGCCCGCTCCCGCGCCACTTCCCTGTCGCTGCGATTGCCGCTCACACTCGTGGATACGTACTACTGAGGGAAAAGAGCACCCGGGAGCGTTACACGTCGAACTCGTCTGCCGCCTCGTCCAGCATCATATCCCAATCCCATTCGACTGCACTCCAGTTGCGCTCCATCTCGTCCTCTCTATCGACTTGATCTTCCCCTTTTTCGCAGCATCTGATTCGGACGACTTGCTGCCCGGGCGACTCTCTGCACTCGGGTTTGACCTCACTCTCGGGAACGTACACGTCGTAAATGTTGGATAGATTGACGAGTGTCTTTCCTTCAACTTTCCAGCCCATTTTATCCGACGCTCTAACGCTCTCCTCGGTGGTTTTCGTCGTCTTGTTCCTTGGCCTCACGTTAGTGTGTGGGGAGAACACGGTGGATGCGGCCTCGCTCATCAGCAGCGCGTTCGCCATTTTCCCGGGGCGCAATTCGTACAGGTACTCGCATATTGTGTCAAGGGATTGAATGACGTATCCGGGTTTTGCAAGGGACGGGTACCGCGTGGAGAGGTGGATTGTTGTTCGCT
This sequence comes from Halostella salina, assembly GCF_003675855.1. Lineage (NCBI taxonomy): Archaea > Methanobacteriati > Methanobacteriota > Halobacteria > Halobacteriales > Natronoarchaeaceae > Halostella > Halostella salina. The sequence goes on from NZ_RCIH01000002.1 coordinate 461,763, forward strand.
CGGTTCGCATTCGCATTACGCCGTGGATTGCCATTCTCTTCATTTGATATTTGGTGCGTGACTCAGAAAAGGGCACTGTCTCGGGGTGTACTGGTGAAAATCAAAGTTTGAAGTGGGTGGTGTGGTTGTGGAATAATCAGAAATATGGGGTGTTCAAGATAGCGTATGTATAAAGTGATGCCGGACGATACCGGTGAGTCTGATTTGACGCAGGCCAGCACGATGTCGTGACGCTCTCCAGCATCGTGTAGTCGCGCTCGTCCATCTCCGTGCTTATCTCCCGCAAACGGTTTGAGAATATGCTTTGGAAAGAGAGAACGTCTGCTACTCGATGCCCAACAGCTCCGCCGCGTTCTCGCGCTCTTCAACACCGATGTCGCCCCACCTGTCAACCGCCTCATCGACGGGAACTTCGTCGCTCCAGCGGAGTCGGTAGTCGTCGGGGAAGTCACCGACGCCGATTCGGACGTGCCACTGCTCGCCAGCACGGAGGCGGAAGTCGTACGCGAAGTCTGCCCACGCTCCCTCGTATCTTTCGCGGCGGATCAGCTTGTAGTTGCAGTGGATCGCGGCCTCGATCTCGTCCTCGTAATCGCGGTAAGGGCAGTGAGGGGAGCGTGCGCCGACGGCGACGAGCAGGCCGGCGAGACCCGGCGGATGCGGGCTGTTGCCGGTGCGGCTTTCCAGTCGCTCAATGATGTCGTGGACGTGGTTGAGCACGATGCGGGGGTAGCCATCTAGTTGACGCCAAACCAACTCCTCGCCGTCATCGTCTGCAAATCGCATCTTTGCCTTGGTTCCCATTCTCTGTAGTTGATGTTTAGAGGGGGTCTCAGAAAAGGGAACTGTCTCGGGGTGTACCGATTGAATTCAAAGTTTGAAGTGGGTGGTGTGGTGGTGTATTAGTCGGATTGACGAGGTGTTTAAAAGTATCAGAATCCTAATATTAGGTGATGGCAGGTGATACCCCTGCTTCAGAGGAGAAGGTTCAGACGACGGTCTACATCACCCGCGAGCAGCGGGAATGGCTTGACCGGCACGACGTGTTGACGCTCTCCAGCATCGTGCGCAAGCAGATTGCCGAGCTGATGGATGCGGATGGAATCGTCGCCACGGTTGATCCCGACGAATTCGAGTTCGACACCGAGTCCTCGCACACCAGTGCGGAGGAGTCGTCGTGATTCGCAGGCTGGTTCTCTCTTTGCTGCTGTGGCTGGCGGGCACGGCGGTGTTGGCCGTCTGACTTGCCCCGGGTGTTGTCTCAGCCACACTGGTGATTGGGAATGCAGTTGTTGCCGCCTCCAAGCGATCTCGTCGTGGGGAAGTGAAGAATGAAGGACGCGAGGAAACGAAAGACGTGAGCAGCGTCGGTGGCACCCTCCCAAAGGAGCCAGCCTTGCTACGCCCCGGTTCGCCGGGACGCACCTCATACTCGGGGTTGATTTGTATTAAACGCCGGCGTGCAGCCGGCTGCAGAAGGTCAGCAAAAAAGTCACTTGTCGTTGGCCAACTCGTAGAGTCCGGTGTTGACCTTCTCCACGAGACCGGCGAGTCGCAGCTCCTTCAGATGGTGCTGGACGGCGTGCTTGCTGTCGATGCTGGTGTTCTCCTTGATGTGGTTCGGCGTCGCTCGGCCTTCTCGAAGGACTTCGATCACTTCTTCCTGTGTCGGAGTGGGTTTCGGTTCCGCACTCATATACGTGTAGTGGTACGTTATAGTGCCACTTAGTGGTTCTGAGTATCCGACTACAAACGACCTCTAACACCCACTTAGTACGTTTGCTTTACTTTGTGGTGCTACCCCGTAACCCTTTAGTGTCAAACAGGGCAAGTATAGGCTGAACAGAAGAAGAGAGCAAACGAGGTGACACAGAAAATGGGACTCGGATGTTTTGGAGGTGATTCGACGCAATCCAAGCCAACGATGGAATGAGCCAAGGAGCGCCGTAGTACTCGCACGGCGTCCGTGGACGTGGCCGAAGCCCACATCTGACACGGACACGACGACGGGGAACAGCCCTCGTCTCTCCCGGTGAAAATCGGGTGCTTCGAGGGTTAAGGGCCTACAAGGCCGACTGGAACGGCGCTGGACGGCACAGTTCCCGTATGGCCCTCGCGGGAAGCAAGCACAGAACGCGCGTGGGAGAGTCGTGGCCGACCCGGCGAGCCCACGTGCGCTTGTTGGTGTTTTCATTCTTGACCCGGGCGTCAAGCCGCGGGAGACCGCGTCTGGTGACCGTCCCCTCGAGGGGACGCGGGGTTCGAGTCCCCGGCGGTCAGTACGACTTGGACGTTCTGGAGGTGATTCGGAAGGCAACCACTATCTGCAAACTATGACAGTCAACATCCGCACGAACGAGTTCGGTGACGTCGTCGTCGTGACGAGAGACAAGTATGGAAACGGAAACAAATACAAGTTCCACAAACTTTTCGATGAGGAGGATGCCGTCGCGCCGAAACCTTCGGAAAAGGTGACCCACACGGTGCGAGAGGCACTTGAGGACGTGGGATACACGGTGTACGGGGAAGATGACGTGAACTACTGTATCTATGATGGCTTCTACATCAAAACGACCCGCGTCTACAGGAGCGAACCGCCCGCAGTCCTCAAGACGACGTGGCATCGTCCCGATCTACTCGATGGCATCTTCGTTGAAGCAATCGAGGCTCACGGCGTCGAGACATACGCTTTCAAGAACACCGACGATGGCCTGATGTACGTGGGCGGCGACACATCAAGACCGCACCGCGAGAAGGACATCAGCGAGGTTCCCCACGAGATCGTCGAGAGGTTGGAGGACGAGGGCTTCGAATTTCACCGAGACGGGTGAGGTGTGGACGCAACTGAGCCTCGATCCAGCCGCGTGATGTAGACTCGCCTTACAGGCGGGATGCGACCTCGACTCGACTGTTCTACGGCGACTCTGAAGGTGATTCTCGACACTCGACAGCCAGCGTTCAATTTTCCTCACAACTCAAACTATGCCAGACAGCGCTGAAGATATGTATGCCACTCTGAACGAGGCAAGCGAGGGAAATGTCGTTGAACTGGACTTCCTGAACCAGCACGGTGAGAAAGATGGAGCGGCGGTTCTGCGCATCGACGAGAAAGTACAAGAGTTCGGTGACGGCGGAGGCAAGATTATCTGCCGGAACGACGTTGACGATAGAGTCCACGTGATCCTTGAAAACGTGGACTATGCAGCAGATGGCCCGCTATTCGTCGAGGAAAAAGATGCCAGATTTTGGTCAAGAGCAGAGGTTGACTGCATCTACGACTGACCGAACGATTGCCTGCTGAACGCTTGACTCGGTTCACAACCGGGAGCGGGCCTCACGACTCGGCTGTTCTGCGGCGACTGGAGGTGATAACCACTACTCAACTATGTCCGACAACAACATCGACATCGAGATCGAGAACAGTATCCAACCGACGCTGCTCGAAGAAGGCGACGAGATTCGCATCGAGAGCATACCCACCGACGAGGAAGTCGTGACGACGGTGAGCGGCGTTGAACACGCCCGCGACGAGCAGAAGCTCACCACCGTCCACCTCGAAGATATCGACCGGCGGCTGTTCCACGATGATGAGTGGCGGTGCGAACACGTCGAGTGCCGCGTTCGGCGCACCGGTCTGCCAACCACTGAGGAAATCATCGAATCCCTGAAGAGCAGCGAGCGACAGCCGGATGAAGCCGACGAGTACGTCGCCATCGAGGGCGACATAGAAGCCTATCACGAGGCCGCCGACGGCCGCGTGATTCTGCGCTACGTCCTGCAGATGGGTTGGGATATGGACGGCACCCACGAGGGCGAGATGCTCGCCGACGAGGAGGTGCAGGAGATGACGCCCCACGACGTGACCGGCGATTGAGAATCACGACCGCTTTCTCACAGGCCAGCCGCGCTCGGCGCCACCCTTGCGGGTGCGGCGGTTCGACTCCGCCGGCGGCCCTCGTTGGTTCTGGAGGTGATTTGCAGGCAATAAAGCACTATTCCAATTATGTCCGACACAGACACCATCGATAGTTTGGAACAGCTCGCAAACGAGTCTCGGGTGGAGACCTTCGACGCCACGCTGAACACCGTGCAGAACGCGCTGGAGATAGACGGCAACCGAATCAACCTCGGCCTCTGCATCGACTACGAGGAGCACTTCGGCGGCGATGTCCGGTACTACACGTACCGGTGCGGGCCGTACGAAGTCGAGGTCAAGCGCGACGTGCGGAAGCAAGGTGGAACGAAGATCGCCGTCGAAGTGACCGACACGCGAACCGCCGACGTGGCGGGTGAGACGATATGAACGAGGAGAAACGCACCGAGATGGAGAACTACGATCTCGATCCCACCCACGTGATCGTGGTAGTCAGGGAGGGTGGCCCAGAAGTCGCGCTCGTCACCGTCGAGGCAGACGTGTTCCGCCACGCGATGAGTGAGGCGGAGGAGCGCATCGAGGAGGAGTATGATGGGACGTGGTACGCTGAAGGCCGCCTCGACGACTATCTCGCCCGCGCGGAGAGCCGCGACATCTCGATTCTCCGCTGAACTTCCGACCGCCCTCACGAGCCAGCCGCGCTCGGCGGCCACCACATCGTGTGGTGCTCGGGTTCGACTCCCGAGGCGGCCCTTCGACTCGGTTGTCTGCAAGACGTTCTGGAGGTGATACACTACCGAAACTATGTCCGACAACAACAGCAACAGCACGGACAGCATCGACATCGAAGACATCGCTGACGGCGACGTGCTTCATCTAGAGAACAAGCACGGAGAGGAGGAGGAAGTTCTCGAAGTCGAACACGTTGGTCACGCGATGGTGTGGCTCGTCAACGACCAGCGGCTGTTCTACCGCGATGGTGGAGAGAAGTGGACGTACGAGGGCACCCCAGCCCGCGTCGAGTTCTCGTCGGCAGCGACATCCCGAGAGCAGGCGTTCGCCGCCGCCCGAGAGATTCACACCGCGCTCCACGATGGGGCACGCCCGGAGCGGGCCGTCGACAAGGCCATCGACGCGGTCGAAGACGACAACGAGGCAGACGTGCTGGATACCGAGCGCGTCAACTCGTCCTCGTGGCGGGTCGAGTGGGGACACTCGTGGGAAACCGCTCTGACGATGGATCGCACCGGCAACTGCTGGACGGTCAAGGTCATCGTCGACGCGGAGACCGTGGCATCTGCCGATCACAACGACGACCCCGCTCCCACTCAGCTCGCTGGCGAATTGCCGGCTGATAGTCGATGACAGTGGAGTACCTGTGCCCGAAGTGTCGCACCCGGGCCGTCACGGGTGACGTGCATCGGTACGGGTGTGAGAGTTGTGGTGGAACGTGGGACAGTCTGAGCGATTTGGCGGAAACGGAACCGCGGATCGACTACGGGCAACTCACCCTCTCCTCGGTAACCGATCCGGGGGATGAGTCGTGATTGCAATCTACCGTGTTGAGGTGCGCCGTCACGGCGTCACGGAGTTTGAAGACCGATGCACCACCCGTGAGACGGCAGAGGGGATTGGAGAGCGGTTCGTTGAGGCTTGCGACGATCCGAGCTGGCAGTACGATGTGACGGTGGAGACGGTGCAAGTGGCTGAGAGCGTTGAGGAATGTGAAGAGATGATCGAGACGATCTCACACACCAGTGTGAGTGATGCAGATTGACCTTTGAGGAGACGTGGGTTGAGGTGGAGAGCGAAGACCGGTTGATTGTGAAGACGAACCCCAGACATCAGAGCGTGCATCGCTACGAGTTCCATCGCAAGGGTGACGCGTGGGTGCCGGATGGCGTTGTGACGGGGCACGCGCTGGAGTACGCGAGAAACCACGTCGATGAGCCGGTTTTGGATAGACGGCTGGCGGACGGTCAACTACAGCTCACTGACTTCTCGGAGACCGTGGCAGACCGTTCGGCAGTTCACGCCGTCGCATAGCTTCGGCGGAGAATATTTCTATTTTAGACAAATACGTATTCCGCCGCTTTCCGTCGTTTTTGGAAAGGGGTGTCAGACATTGCATTTTCACAGAAGCCATTCCAAGATGCTGTTGCAGCGTGGCAGAGAAAGAGAAACAGCCCGATTCAGGTATCGACATCGCAGACAACGAGCCGCACGCGGACGAGTTCTACGAGGGTCTATCGGAGAACGACAGGGAGATAATGCTCGACGCAAGGGCAGGCCTGCACGTCCGCGAAACGTGGCTCCGCGAGCGTCCCGACGATATCGAGCAGGTGCCGTCCGACGTGATCGCCGACCCCCGCAGCGCCGACGACGTTGAGGGAGTCATCCGTGAGTACGTCGAGGATTGGAGAGAAGTGAGAGAGCGACTGGCCGACGAGGCCGGTGATGTGGAGTGACTCCCCATCGCGCCAAACGCCCCCGAATCCGCGCCGCACATCAAGTGCAGGCGCTGTTGGAGGAACGGCACGGCGAGGAGGTCGATGTGGGTGAGGTCTACAAACCCGACGAGCCGCGGAAGAAGTTCACCAGCCGAGACGACAACTACGTCGCAGACCCCGAGGAAACTACCTCTTTCCGGGCGGTCTGGCGCGAGTGGCATCCCGAAGAAATCAACGTCTAAACGCGGGTGCTCCTCGTTCAGGGCCAAAAGACTCCGTACACATCCGTACTGTCTGAACGACGTACAGTTCGATCATCCATCTCCTCTACCTCAGTAGTCCGGAGTCTGGGACGAGACCACACATCGTCTTTCCGGGTACTCAACTTAACCTCGTCCGCATCAATACCCGTCTCGTCTAACTCCAATCTAACGTATTCATCTGACACTTCGACAGGAATCACATATCCCACATACGTCTCGTGATCAACTGTCTCAACCTCTAACTCGTCTCCCTTGTCAACGTCCTTCATAACCATCGCATCGTGTTCCAACCCGCCAATCCCATCGAACTTTTCCCGCCACTCCCACCACGGCCGCTCACCCGCCTCAGCTTTCTCCAACAATTCGAGATCGCCATCACGTTTCTCGCGAATCTCGCTCAACCTCTCCCTCAGATCATCCCTGAGTCTATCCACAAACTGGGCTGACACGGCTTCTCGAATGGTCTCGTGCAACTCACCATCCACAACCATCTCATCTATCATCACGAAATTCCCCGACAACTCCCTCGCAGTCTCATCCCCGATGCCGTAGAAGTCCGTGAGATCAGCCGTCTCCGGAGCCCACTCGTAATCAGACGGGTTGTAGCGCAGATGGGACTTGTCCTCCACGTTGGCACGGTTGTACAGAAATACCGGATCTCCGTCGAACTCGTCTTCATCCGACTCGGAGAGCATCTCCTCGGTCATCACCTCTCCGCGACATTTGACTATCACCTCTCCTTTCGATTCGGGGCCACAGTTTGAGCAGTAACTATGGCCCCGAACCAGACGGCGCACGCTCTTACACATCCGGTGATAGCCCCACTCTGACCCACACATCGTGCAGCGGCACCTGTACTTGTACTCCGTCACCTGCGGCCCCCTCTTTTCGATGTCCAGCACGTCCGTCCACCGCTCAAAGGATTCCGTGTCGTGAGCGTAGTCCACTCCCCATTTGAAGTCCTTCTTGTCGTGTTTGTTCTGCCACGCGTGGACGAGTTCGTGGCGAGTGGTCTGCATTATTTTCTCCCACCCGTTGTACCGCAGACTAGGTATCGAGAGGCGAATTTCACTCCTCCCACCAGAGAGCGGCTTGCAAACTCCGTGCTTGCCCTTCAACCGCTTGCTCGCGCTCCACTCTACGTCGTCCTTGACATCGACATCCATCTCGTCAACGCGGTCAACGACTTGCCGAGCGTGGTGCGTGGCCACATCGAGGAGTTCCTCTTCACTCGCCTCTTCAGCATCAGACTCGATTTCCGGCCGGATCAACTCATACCAGTCAATACTCTGACTCCCAGCCATCATCCCATTCTGCAACACGTGAAGAACTTAAACGTCGATAAGCCGGTCTGCAAGCAGGCCAGTAACGATCTGGAGGTTTTAACCCTCGGCGTAAAAACCGGCTCCATCCACTCCTCACGAGTCCTCTCGGCTGGCGTCGAAGCAGATGAAGGTGAACGGGTCTTCAAGGACAAACCGAAATGGAGCATCAACTCGTCCGCAGACAACTACGTCGTCCCTGCGCTCGAACTGCAGCCCGTTTGGCGTGAGGGATCGGCCGACGACTACGAGGTGTAACTTTCTTTTTACATCACGTCCACCACTCGCGTATGCCCGATCTGTCCACAGACCATTTCGTCACGTTCCAACAGGCAGGTCTCGACTCCAACGGAAACGCGAAATGGAATCCCTCCGACATCCTCGACATCGATCCCGGAGACACCGTGGAAGTCGAAACCGCCCACACCGACGACACGTACATCAGCGAAATCACCTACACCGCCTACGTTGAGAACATCGACGAGGAGACCGACGAGGATGGCACCCTCCGCAAGCGCGAAATACTGACTGCCACGGATTACATCGAGGGCGGCTATTTCTACGTGATCCTCCACCACGCGGATGACTTCCCACCGATCGATGAGGACTTGGATGGCTACGTCTGCTCAGTCACGCACGTGCCTGAAGATCAGGACAAGGACGTGGAGACGGAACTCCTCGAAGACATCGAAGTCGTTGACAAAGTGTAGCGGGCCGTCCTTTATCAGGTGGGTGTGAGTGGTAGCCCGAAGATTACCGGTTAGATTAATCCTCGTCTCCCTCAGCAATAGGAGGATCAGTCGCGGTCTCGAGATACAACTTCGGGATGTACTGATCAAAGGGCTCTGGGAATTCTCCGTCCGCACCAACCGACATATCGAGCAACATCTCATACGCGTTTTCAATCTTCCTGCCCGATTCCCTCGATAACTCTCCTTCCATCGATTCGGTCACGAGACGGGCGATTGCCACAGATGCTGCAAAATTCGCTATATGCTCCTCACTGTTCCATCCGTTCTCCTCCAACCACTCACGAACATCATCCTCTGACAGACTTTCGTCCGCCATACACGATTCACAAACCTAACTCCACTAAGAATTGATGAACGCTACAAATCGGGTCGCCCCTTCTCACTCACCGTCAAGCACACCTCTCAACGCCTCCACGTCGCACTCAAGCGCAACCTTCACGTAGTACTGATCGACGGACTGCTCTACGAACGCCGAGACGGAACTGTCTCCAATATCTTTCTCCTCCAACACAGGACGCAACTCTTCCGCATCATCCTCACCCATCACCCACCCATCACCCCACACGACAACGCAGTGCTTGATCACGTCAATCTTGTACTCGTCATCCACCCCGGCTGCCTCCAACGCTCGATGAACATCGTCCGCAATCTCAGACGCAAACTCCTCATACAACTCGCCTCTCTCATCAGGTGTCAAAGAGTCGTCGTGGATGCGCGATTCCCACGTAACCATACCATCAGGATACCCACGCAATCACCGAAAAATCAACGGAATACGACGAAACAACGACTACTCGCCGCGGAGTTCGCGGGCTCCGGGGTAATGGTCTGTGTGTTCTTCGAAGATGTCGGCGTAGTTCTCGGCGAGCCATTCGATGTCTTCTTCGTCGATAGGTTCTGCGTCTTCAAGGATGTCTTCGCTGGCCCCGAGGTCTTCGAGTGAGACTGGTAGTGGGTCGATGGTGGTGTGCGTGCCTGCTGATATCAATACGCCGACTGCGTGATCGTAGTACCCCGGTGGCAACTGGGAGAGACTTCCGGGAGGAATTTCGTCGTCGTACAGTTCGCGCACCATATCGTCTTCATCGGTTGCTTTGCGGTAGATGCGCCACCACCGCGGGCGCTCGTCGTCTTGTCGGAGCGAACATTCCGGACAGTATTTGGCTTCGGCGCTGACCACCGTGCCACACCGGGGGCATTCGTGCTGTTCGACGGTATCGCCGCCTTCTGCGGGTTCGAATCCGTGCTTTCTGAGAATCCGTTCCGCCTCGTCTTCCTCGGTGACGTGTTCATACCTCGAGTGCATCGGAGTGCCTTCTTCCCAGTCGAGGATTTGTTCGATGTCGTCCTTGTCGTACTTCTCGGAGGCCCGCATCTCGCTCGCCCTACCGTGTTTGAATTTGTGCGGAGAGATGAGGTCGGGGTCAAGACCGTCTGTGCGGCGGGAGATGCGGTTCATCTGGGTGCGGATGCTGTGTGGGTGTAGGTGTTCGGATGGGTCGTCTTGGCTCCGTGTAGGGCAGAACAGGGGTGCGTCGGGGTCGTCGGCCAGCGGGTGTTCGGAGAGCCATCCTTCGAGATATCCCCTGCTGAAGGTGATCGGTTTCGCGGAGAGGTCTGCCCCTTTTAGCCCCACGACGTTGGTGGGGAGTTGGATCACGCCGTAGCTGTCTCCCTTCGGCATCCAGTGCTTGACTTTGAGCGAGCACATCGCGGTCACTCGATTTCCGGTCTCCCAGAGTACGGTGAATAGGGCTTTGTCGCGGGCGGATTCCCCTTCGATCAATAGCATCAGGTCTTCACGTGTGGGTACGGTGTCGACGTCGACAGCGACGTTTGATTGGCCGACTTGAGGGTAGTGGATTTTCTTCGCCTCGTCTTCCTTCGCGTGAGCGAGGAAGTGATTGCGGAGCGACAGGCAGTAGTCCCGTTCGGTTGCTTGGCCGAGTTCGCGGTCGATGGAGAGATCGGCTATGAATTCCGTTGCCATTTCCCCGTCGAGGTCGAGGAGGCGGTCTGGATACTTGTCGCGGTCGGATTCGACGGCGGGCCACGTGATTCCGTCGTATTCAGCTGCGTCCAGTCCCTGTATTTCGCCCGCAAGGATGCGGAGGTTCCGGGCGTTGTTCTGGATAGTCCGTGGTTCCCAGCGTGATTTGGTCTGTTGGTGGGGTTTTGGGCTGGGAATGTTGCCGCGTTCCCCTTTCCGTATGGTCTTCAGAATCTCGTTCTTATTCGGCTCTCGCACGGTGAGCCGTATCCGTTCCTTCTCCCGTTCGGCGTAGCGTTCGACGCGGCCGGGGTCGCTTCCGTCCGGCATAGTCTGGACGAGATGGCGATTCCTGTTAAAAGCCGGCGAGTAGGCATAACAGGCTGTTACTTTCTTATTGGGGAAATCAGGATGGCAATCCTTTCCCTCGCGGGAGCATTCTGGATTGGTATGAGCGAGCGAAATGGACTGGATAGAACGGTGGAAGTGTTAGGGAATTCGAGTTACAGGGCATCCTTATGACTGACGAGTACTACAACAAGGCCAAACAGGAGGGGTATCGGACCCGTGCGGCGTACAAGCTCCAGCAACTCGACCGGCTGGAGGGGCTGATCGGCCCCGGCAACACGGTCGTCGACCTGGGCGCGGCCCCCGGCGGCTGGCTGCAGGTCGCCGCGGAGATGGCGGGCGAGCGCGGCACCGTCGTCGGCGTCGACCGCCAGCGGATCGACCCGCTGGATGACCCCGACGCGACCGTCGAGTACGTCCGCGGCGACATGACCGACGAGTCGACCCGCGAGGAAGTCGTCGATCTCGTCGGGGACGCCGACGTCGTCGTCTCAGACCTCGCGCCGAACATGACCGGCGAGTACGGACTGGACCACGCCCGGTCGGTCCACCTCGCGCGGCAGGCGTTCGAGACGGCGCTGGAACTGCTCGACAGCGGCGGTGACTTCGCGGTGAAGGTGTTCGAGGGGCAGGACCTGAACGACCTCCGCGAGGAGATGGAGGCGGAGTTCGAGTACGTCCGCACGACCAGCCCGGACGCCTCCCGCGACGAGTCCTCGGAGGTGTACCTGATCGCCAAGGGGCGGCTGACCGCGCCCGTCCGCGAGGGCGACCGGCTCACGGTCGAGGTCGTCGACGAGGGGAGCGAGGGCGACGGCGTCGCGAAGGTCGAGGACTACACCCTGTTCGTGCGCGACGGCGAGGTCGGCGACGAGCTGGAGGTCGAAGTGACCGACGTGAAGCCCCGATTCGGATTCGCCGAGCCCGCCGACTGACCACGCCGGCCCACCGGCGACGGCTGCCGTCCGCGCTACCGCGAGATCCAGCAGTACGTCTGGACGCCGCCGAACGCCAGCGCGAGGACGCCGTTCTGGACGATCAGCAGCGTCCGGTCCGGCGCGACCGCCCGGGTGAGCAACAGCAGCGCGGCGAAGACGGTGCTCAACACGAGGTTGTACTTCGCCAGCGCCGTCCAGCACTCCTGGTCGAGTTCGAGGAGGCCGTCGCTTCCCATGGACGGGGGACGACGCGGTCGGGGGTAAGCGTCGGGTGTCGGCCGCTCGGTGGCGTTCGGAGACGGCCCAGCCGAGATGGCGAACGCGTCGAAAGCCCTCGGCCGGTTCCGGTCCCGCGGCTCGCTGCGCGCTTCAGCCGCTTCGCGGCTTCTAGTGCTTACTTCGCCTGGGTTCCCGGAACCGGCCTCGCCCTTTCAGTCCGCCAGGGGCCGGCTGGTCGGCCTGCGAGCAGTTGTTCTTCGTTCGGTGCTTTCTGATACTCCACGCTCATCCGGTCCGGAGTCACTCCCCGTCCAGCCGGCCGTGTCGCTCGTCGATCTCGTCGAGGATGTCGAGGTTCTTGCGGACCGAGGCGCGGATCGCCTCGCTCCGGTTGACGTACTTTCCGTCCTCCCCGACGTGGTCGTCGAGGTCGTCGAGCAGTTCCGCCGGCACCTCGACGCTGATCTTCGGCATATCCACCTATTGCTGCCGCCGGCTGTTAAAAGGCGGAGCTGACCGCATCACTCCGTCGGCGACGCCGACAGCCGGCCGGGCAGCGTGACCACGTAGAGGATGCCCAGACCGAGCACGTACGTCAGCGCCACCGGGAGCGCGACGATGAGCATCGTCAGGACGCCCGACGGCGTCAGCAGGCCGGCGAGCGCGAAGATCAGGATGGTGACGATCCGCCAGCGCCTGTACATCGACTCGAACGAGACGATCCCGCCGAAGTGGAACAGGAGCTGCGTGACGAGGATGTTGCCGAGGATGCCGATCCCCGCGGTCGTGAGGAAGATGAGCCAGAAGAAGTTCTTCAGGCGGTAGGAGATCACCATCCCGGCCTGGTAGGCGTCGGCGACGAGGTAGGAGATGATCGTCGGCGCGACGAAGAGGTAGCCGACGGCGCTCCCGCCGACGACGCCGCCGAGGATCGCCAGCCCCCACACCGCGAACACGCGGCGGTCGCCGCTGACGAGGCCGCGCTCGGACATGGCGGGCCAGGCGTAGTAGACGACCAGCGGCGCGACGGCCAGCGCCGCGAGGATCGTCGACACCTTCACCTCGAAGATGAGCGCCTCGACGGGGTGCATGGCGATGACCGGGTCCTGCACGTCGCCGATCACCTCCTGTGGCATCTTCCGGAGGAAGTCATCCCGGATCCGCCCGATGCCGCCCTGATAGAGCCAGAAGAACGTCCCCGCGAGGACGACCATAAAGAGGCCGACGATGCGGAACAGCTTCGACGTGAGGCTCTGGAGGATGAAGGAGAGGTCGTAGTAGTAGCCGCCGATGTCCTCCTCGGTCGTCTCGTCCTCGGTGAACGCGTCGACCATGCCGGCGGCGGTGCTGGTGGCGGTGCCGCCGGGATCCTCTCCGCCACCGTCTCCGCCGCCCTCGTCGCCCGCGTCGTCGGCGCTCGCGGCGGCCGCCTCCCCGTCGCCGTCGTCGTCCGCCTGCGCTTCCTGGACCTCGTCGAACCGGTCCAAGATCGCCTCGGCCTTGTCGGGCTGGTCGGCCTCCATCGCCTCGCGGGCGCGGGCAAGCGCCTCGTCCTCGGTCAGCTCCGCGAACGCCTCCGGCGGGGCCGCGCGGATCCCCGCGGCGTCAAGCGGTCCCAGATCGATGTCGGCCGGGTCGGGCGACGTGCGGGCGTCGTACCGTGGCGCGACGGGCCCCCGGAGCACCTTCACCGTGTAGGCGAGCACGAGCAGGATGGCGACCGCGAGGGCGATCTGACCCGCGACGGCCGCCTGGTCGAGGAGCCCGGTCGGGGCCGAAAGCGGTCGCGTGGTCAGCGCGTTCGGCGTGTACGGGATCGACGGGAGGACGGAGTTGAGCGCGTCGACGACCGTCCGGTCGACGACCGGCAGCAGGCGGTCGTTGATGAGCCCGACCGCCCCGGCCCGGATACCGGCGACCGATCCGGCGAAGGCGAGCGCGACGGCGAGGACGCCGACCCCGGCGGTCCGTTCGAACGAGCCCTCCTGAACGGCGTCGGGGGCGGCTCCGGTCCGGCGAACGTTCGTCACCAGCTTCGCCAGCCCGAGGCTGACGACGTAGAGGACGACCAGCGGCGCGGCCCACATGATCTGCGTGAACGGGTCCGGCGGGGAGAACAGCGCGCCGAACGCGAAGATGCCGACGATCGCGTAGCGCCACTTGTCGCGGAACGTCTCGTAGGGGACGATCTCGGCGTAGGAGAGGACGCTCATCACGAGCGGGAGCTGTGCGGCCAGCCCGAACGACGCCGTCAGGAGCAGGAGGAACTGCGTGTAGAGGACGATCCCGTAGCTCGGCTTGATCTCCGCGCGGACGGCGTTGACCGCGAGGAACTCGAACATGAACGGGAAGAAGACGTTGTAGGCGTACACGATGCCGCCGGCAAACAGTGCGAGGGAGAGTACGACGAAGCCGGCGACGCGGGCGCGGGTGACCGGGACGACCGAGTCGTACCCGCGCTCCCGCAGGGCGTCCCGGGAGTAGTACAGGAGGAACGGGATCGCGAGCAGGACCCCGACGAGCAGGCCGATCTTCACCTGCAGCAGTATCACGTCGAAGGGGGTGCGGACGATGAAGTCGACCTGCCCCTCGGCGACGGTGCCGCCGAGCCGGGACTTGGTGTTTGCCTGCAGGAAGTCCCAGACGTACGTCCGGAGGCCCCAGATCGTCGCCATCATGCCGACGACGAAGACGATGAACACCTTCTGGAGGTGGGACTGGGCGGACGACAGCATCGCGCCGATCGTCTCCCGGCCCGCGTTGACGGCCTGGACCGTGTCCTCGTCGACGGCCGAACTCATGAGTCGTCGGACGGTAATCCTGTGGTGGTTATCAATCTTCTTCTCTCGTCGGCGGGCGAACGCGGACGCCGCCCGCGGTTCCCGGCGCGAGCAGTACAAAAAGGCCTATAAGAAGCCGCCTGCCTACACACGGACGAATGGCGGACGAGTCGGAGGACGGTTCTGAGCGGGATGCTACCGGTTCCGACGAGCCGTGGGACCCGCCCGAGCAGGAGGTGCCCGACCACTCGGCACCGGGCGCGGACGACCCCATCGAGCGAGCGACGCCCGACGCCGGATCGGGCGGCCAGTCGTTCGACCCGGCCGACGACGTGGACACGACGACGCCGCCCGGCACCCCGGCCCACGGCGGGCCTGAGACCGGCACCGGCGTCGACGAGGAGGTGGAGGACGAGTGGGCACAGCCGCCGGACGACGAGGAGCTGCCGCTGGCGGCCCACATCGAGGAGATGGTCAAGCGGCTCGGCGTCGTCGTCGTCATCGCCGCGATCGTCACCTCCGTCGCCTTCCCCTTCGCCGAGAACTTCATCACGACCATCTGGTACCACATCCACCCGGGGACCGTGGCGACCTGTCCGGGGACGGAGTCCTGCGCGCCGCCCCACGTGTACGGCCCGCTGGAACTGAAACTGGCCGAGCTGAAGCTGGCGAGCCTCGCCGGCCTCGTACTCGCCCTGCCCGTGTTCGTCTACGAGACGTACCTGTTCATGCGGCCCGGGCTCTACCCGCAGGAGCGCCGGTACTACCTCGCGGCGGTCCCGACGAGCCTCGTGCTGGCGCTGTTCGGCGTCGCCTTCGCGTACTTCCTCGTCCTGCCGGCGCTGTTCACGTACTTCCTCTACTACTCGCAGGCGACGGCCGACATCGCCTTCGCGCTCCGGGACACGTTCAACCTGATCCTCATGATGATGGGGACGCTGGCGCTCGTCTTCCAGATCCCGCTGTTCATCATGCTCGCCATCATGATGGGGATCACGACCCGCCAGTGGCTCGCCGACCGCCGCCTCTACTTCTGGGGCGGGTTCCTCGGCATCGCCTTCATCTTCAGCCCCGACCCGACCGGGATGGCCCCCATCCTCGTCGCCTCGACGATGGTGATCCTGTTCGAGGGGACGCTGTTCCTCCTCCGCTGGGTCGGGCGGTGACCGGGCGGTCCCCGACCGCTCCCCGCACGGGACGTCCTTGAGGGGATACCCTGTGAACAGCGTGAACACGGCACACGCCCGCCGGCCCACGCCCGGTCAGTTGCGCCGCCGGTCCGCGGCGTTCCGTTCGGTTAACCCGGTTATATCCCCTTGAACATCGACCGCCCGGCCACGATCGCGGTACTTTATTCGACGTTTCACAACGGGCAGGATTATGAAGTGGTGGGACGTTCAGATGAGTATGAATATCAGCGCGTTCGTTTCGGATCCTATCTTGGAACTGATCGAATGGCATACCGGAGACGAACTGCCGGGGGTGAGCCGTCCGTGACGGACCAGGTTCCGACGACCTGCGTCCGCTGTGCGGTGGGCTGTGGCCACGTCCAGCAAGCCGTCGACCAGGGGTACGGGCTGGACCTGGTTCGGGGCGACCCTAGCCACCCGGTCAACCGCGGGCTGGCCTGCCAGCGCGGCGTGAGCGAGACGGCCGACCCCGACGGCGAGTGGCTGACGCGGCCGCTCGTCCGGACGAACGGCGAACTGACGGCGACGACGTGGGACGTGGCGCTGTCCGCCGCCGCCGAGGGGATCGCCTCGGCGGCCGAGCGCGACCCCGACTCGGTGGCCGTCCTCGGGAGCGGCCAGCAGACCAACGAGGCCGCCTACGCCCTCGGCAAGCTCGCTCGCGCCGGGATCGGAACCAAACACTACGACGCGAACACGACGCTGTGCATGGCCAGCGCGGTGACGGCGTACTACGACGCGTTCGGGAGCGACGCGCCGCCGCCGACGTACGACGACATCCCCGAGGCCGACACGCACCTCGTCTGGGGCGCTAACCCGGCGGCGGCCCACCCGGTCATGTTCCGCTGGATCGCGGACTCGGCGGCCGACGACGGCAGCGAACTGCTCGTCGTCGACCCGGTCGGGAGCGAGACCGCCGAGGTCGCGGACGAGCACGTCGCCCCGGACCCGGGGACCGACCTCGCGCTCGCCCGCGCCGTGCTGGCGCGGGTGGTCGACACCGACCGCGTCGACGACGCGTTCGTCGAGCGAGCGACGGCGGGGTTCGACGACCTCCGCGCGGCGCTGCCCGACGCCGCCGAGGCGGCCGAGACGGCCGGCGTGTCCGCCGACACCGTCGACCGCCTCGCGGCCGCGCTGGCCGACGATACGCTGCTGTACTGGGGGATGGGCGTCAACCAGTCGACGCAGGGGACCGCGACCGCCGGCGCGCTGGTCGACCTCTGTCTCGCCACCGGCAACCTCGGTCCGGGGACCGGCCCGTTCTCGCTGACCGGGCAGGCCAACTCGATGGGGACCCGCGTCTGCTCCTCGAAGGGGACGTGGCCCGGCCACCGGCCGTTCGACGACCCCGACGCCCGCGAGGCGGTGGCGTCGGCGTGGGACGTGCCCGTCGCGGCGCTCGCGGCCGACACCGGTCCCGGTCCGGTCGGGATCGTCGACGCCATCGGCGACGACGTCGACGTCTGCTGGACCGTCGCGACGAACCCCGCCGCCGGCCTGCCGGACGCGACCCGCGCCCGGGAGCGGCTCGACGACGCGTTCCTCGTCGTGCAGGACGCCTTCCGCTCGGAAACGGTCGAGCACGCCGACGTGGTGCTGCCGGCGGCGACGTGGGGCGAGACCGACGGGACGGTGACGAACATGGAGCGGCGCGTCTCCCGCGTCCGCCCGGCGACGGACACGCCGAGCGGCGTCCGCTCGGACCTGAACATCATCGCGGCGATAGCCGCCCGCGTCGCCCCGGACCTGCTCGGCCGGCCGCCGGTCGACCCCGAAGCGGTGTTCGACGAACTCGCCGACCTCACCGCCGGGACGCCGGCGGACATGTCCGGGATCGGCTACGACCGGCTGGACGCCGCCGGCGCGGTGCGCTGGCCCGCGCCCGACGCCGAGACCGAGGGGGGCTACCGCTACCACGACGACGGCGACTGGTCGTTCCCGACGCCGTCGGGCCGGGCACGGTTCTCGACGGCGACCCACGCCGGCGTTCCCGAACCGCCGGACGACGAGTATCCGCTGACGCTCACCACGGCCCGCGAGGCCGACGCGTACAACACCGGCGTCCGGGCGCGCGGCGACTCGCCCACGGCGCGGCTGAGCCCCGCCACCGCCGCGGCGTTCGAGGGGGCTGTCACGGCGGACGGGGACGATGCCGGCGGCGACCCGCACGCCGACGCCCGCGTGACCGTCGTCTCCCGCCGCGGCTCGGTCGAGGCGGCCGTCGCTGTCGACGACGGGGTGCCCGACGGCGTCGTCTGGCTCCCGATCCACCACCCCGCGGTGAACGACCTGACGCTCCCGGCGACCGACCCGCGGTCGGACGAACCGAACTTCAAGCAGTGTGCGGTGCGGCTGGCGAGGCCGGAGCAGTCGCCCGAGCGCGCCGCGGAGGTGCCGCAGTGACTCTCGCCGGACTCGTCGCCGGCGGCTGTCGCCCGGACGAGGGGGGTGACGACGCGGCCCGCCCGCTCGTATCCGGCGACGGCACGCCGGATCTCCGGCACGTCGCGGAGACGCTCGCCGAGCAGACGGACCGGCTGGTCGTCACCTGCTCGCCCGACCGGCGGGACGCCGTCGCCGACGCGCTGGACGGACTGGACGCTCGAATCGCCCCTGACCCGACACCTGCCGGCGGTCCCGCCGCGACGCTCCGGGCCGGCCTGCGGACCTGCGGCCGCGACCGCGCGGTCGTCGTCGCTCCGGACGTGGCGACGGTGGACGGCCGGGTCGTCGACGCACTGGTCGCCGCGCTCGACGCGAGCGACGCCGACGCCGCGGTTCCGACCGTCGACGGCCGCCAGCGCCCGCTGTGTGCGGCGTACGACGTGGCGGCTGCCGTCGACGCCTGTACGACGGCGCTGCGCTACGGCGAGGGGAGCATCCGGGGCGTCCCGGTGGGATCGCAGGTCGGCCCGCGAGGGGTCGCGTTCCGCGGCGTGTTGACCGCGCTGTCGGTCGTCTCCGTCGACGCGTCGCGGCTCCGTTCGCGGGCGGACTCGGCGGCCGTCCGTCGGAGCGACGCCGCCGGGACGGCCCGCGCGGCCCGTGGCGACCCCGTCGACCACCGGCGTGGGTCGGATTGACGAACCCACCGTTCCCGGCCGGGCCACCCCCGAACAATCGAACGTGCGTTGGCCTAAAACACCATTAAGACGGCTTAACTCCGACCGCACGTCGGCGGGAGCACGATAATTTTGGAGTTGTTCAATGATTACTCTTTTGCACGTCGTTAGAATAAGATCGACTGATATACGGATATGTACGCAAGGAAATCACAGATTAATATGGACGAATGTTCACAACTATTGGCCGGTACGGTCGCGGGGGGCGCTGGCGATGCCGCATAAGAAAGAGGCCTGGAAGGAGGGCTGTTACGGCGACGAGGTGCGGGAGAAGATCCTAGAGTTCGCGGACCGCGGCTGGGAGTCGGTGCCCGAGGACGAGCGCGACGAGTGGTTCTCCCGGTTCAAGTTCTGGGGCCTGTTCCACCAGCGCTCCGGCCAGGAGAGCTACTTCATGATGCGCCTGACCAACTGCGGCGGCGTGCTGGAGCCGGGCCAGCTCCGTGCGATCGGCGAGGTCGCCGACGAGTACGCGACCGGCCCGGCCGAGAACCCCGAGTGGGGGAACGGCTTCGTCGACCTGACGACGCGGCAGTCGGTCCAGCTGCACTGGCTCAAGCTGGAGGACGTGCCCGCGATCTGGGAGCAACTCGAAGCCGTCGGCGTCTCCTCGCGCTCCGCGGGCGGCGACACGATGCGTAACATCTCGGGCTGTCCGGTCGCCGGAAAGGCCGAGGAGTACGTCGAGAGCCGCGACCTGCTGGACGAGATCCAGGCGGAGATCCGCGACGACGACGCGCTGTCGAACATGCCGCGGAAGTTCAACATCAGCGTGACGGGCTGCCGGGTCGGGTGTGCCCAGGACAGCATCAACGACGTGGCGCTAGAGCCCGCCCGGAAGCTGGAGGACGGCGACTAGGTGACGGGGTTCAACGTCCGCGCCGGCGGCGGGCTGGGCGGTCGCGAACCCCGGCCCGCACGGCCGCTCGACATCTTCGTCAGGCCCGAGAACGCCGTCGAACTCGTGCGGTCGTTCGTGGAACTGTACCACGAGGAAGGCAACCGCGAGAACCGCTCGAAGAACCGCGCCCGTTTCTTCGTCGACGAGTGGGGGACCGACGCGATCCGGGAGGAGCTGGTCGAGCGGACCGACTTCGCCCTCGAACGCGCCGGGACGGACCTGCGCGACGAGTACACGTACAACGCCGGCCGCAAGGCCGAGCGCGGCAAGCACGACCACGTCGGCGTCCACGAGCAGGCCGACGGGAACCGCTACGTCGGGCTGAGCGTCCCCGTCGGCCGGCTCACCGCGGCCGAGACCATCGAACTGGCCGACCTCGCCCACGACTACGGCTCCGGCGAAGTGCGCCTCACTCGGCGGCAGAATCCGATCATCGTCGACGTGCCCGAGGCCGACCTTCCGGAGCTGCTCGACGAGCCCCTGCTCGACGACCTGCCGCCCGAGCCGAACGTCTTCGAGCGCGGCGCGGTCGCCTGCACCGGGACGGAGTTCTGCTCGCTCGCGCTGACCGAGACGAAGGCCCGCACCGCCGAGATGCTGCGCTGGCTCCAGACCAACGTCGCGGTGCCCGACGACGTACAGCAGCTGAAGATCCACTTCTCGGGCTGTACCGCCGACTGCGGGCAGGCGATGACGGCCGACATCGGGTTGCAGGGGATGCGCGCCCGCAAGGACGGCGAGATGGTCGAGGCCGTCGACGTCGGCGTCGGCGGCGGGATCGGCGAGGAGCCGTCCTTCATCGAGTGGGTCCGACAGCGCGTGCCCGCCGACGAGGTGCCGGGGCTGATCCGGAATCTGGTGGAGGCGTACGCGGCGCTGCGCACGGAGGGCCAGACGTTCCGCGAGTGGGTCGAGGCGACGGGCCACGAGACGATCATCGAGCTCGCCGAACCGGAGGAGACCGACTACGAGGACCCGTGTCTCACCGACGCCAAGCAGTCGTGGTACCCCTTCGACGACGGCGAGAGCCCCGCGCCGACCGCGCCGGACGGGACGCCGCTGTCGGCCGATGACTGACGCTAGGAGCCGGTGAGCCGTCAGTCCGCGCCGGACCCCCGAACCTCGTCGACGAGGTGGAGCGCGTACGACGGTCGGCTGCCGTCCTCGCCGCGAAGCCCCGGCGTCGGCGGCACCGTCCGCTTGTGGAGCGTGTCGACGTACATCGACGCGACGCGCTCGGCCGTCTCGACGTCGACGCCGACCTCGTCGGCGGCCCGTTCGACGCGCTTGCCCTCGTCGACGAGCCGGCGCAGGAGCGGGTCGACCACGTCGTACCGTGCGCCGATCTCCGACTCGTCGGTCTGGCCCGCCCACAGCCCGGCGGTCGGCTCCTTGCCGATGATCCGCCGGGGGATCCCCAGATGGCTCGCGAGCGTCCGCACCTCCGTCTTGTACAGGTCGCCGATGGGGTAGCAGTCCGCCGCGCCGTCGCCGTATTTCGTGAAGTAGCCCAGCAACAGCTCCGAGCGGTTGGCCGTGCCGACGACGAGCCGCGACCGCGCGTTGGCCGCGTAGTACGCACAGACCATCCGGAGTCTGGCGATGACGTTGCCGATGTCGTCCCTGTCGCCCTCGGGCGCGACTTCGGGGGCGACGAGGTCCTCGAACATGTCGAGCAGGGGCCGGAGCTGTATCTCCCTGAACTCGATGCCGAGCCCCTCCGCGACCGTCCGGGCCTCCGTGGCGTGGGCGCTGTCGACCTTCGTGCAGGGCAGGCCTAGCCCGAGTATCCGGTCGGGGCCGAGCGCGTCGGCCGCCAGCGCCGCCGTCACCGTCGAATCGATCCCGCCGCTCATCGCGACGACGACGCCGCCCGCCCCCGCCTCGGCGACGGTCCCCTGCAGAAACGACCGGACGTTCGAGCGCGCCCGCTCGGCCGCCTCGTCCGTGGTGATCGCGTCGGCGGACGGCCGTCCGTGTCCGTACGTGTCGCTCGTATCCGAATTACTACCTAGCATGAATGGTCCTCGTATCAAATCCGCGTCCCTCGGTCGTTCGAAAGCAGGGAGACGGGAAGGACGGCCGTCGAGGCAGACGTCGCCGTCGCACGATAACCGCCGACGGTAGGGGATCGCGCACAGGTCAACGACGATCAGCCCGCGTCGGCGCAGGTGGCTGGTGTCGACAGGCATGGCTGACATCCCACTGGTGACAGCGTACCGACGACGCCCCTCCCGGGTCAGCGTCCGTCGAACCGGAACCTGCGGTCGTGTAGCCTCGTTTCTCACCTCCGGCATCAGTCTGGATGCTCCGGAGGTATAAGTATTTTTCCTAGAACGTCCTATATTCCACAGGATACCTATTCTATCGTCGCCGAATTCGAGAGATAACACAACATACAGACACAGTACTGGAGTTTAATTGAATGAATGGGGGAACAAGGGTTGCGTTCCGGCGAGAGCGGGCGGCACGCCCGCGTACTCGCCCGGATCGTCACAGGAGACCCGCATCGACGGCCGCCGTCACCCGTCCCGGCTTGGCAGGTCCGTCCCGACCGCTTCGGTCGGTCTCGTCCGTTCGAGCGCGTAGGCGACGGCGTTCTCCAGAGCCATTTCGCCGTCGCTGGCCCCACCGGGACCGCCGTACGCGCCGTCGAAGAGGCCGGCGAAGTCCCGGGCGATGCGCTCGGCACGGCGGCCCGACGCCACCGTCCGCACGTCGTACTCCTCCGCGAGGTCCGTGTGGGGAAACAGCGTCACACCGACCGCGTACGCGCCGTCGTCGGTGTTCTCCGGCGGCGTGACGCGAAGTCGAACGTCGCCGGAGGCGTGGACGTAGTCCACGAACTCCGCGGTCCGCGTCTCGTGTACCGTCCGCTCCCAGGCCGTCGGGATGTCCTCGTCGTCCATCGAGCGTGACAACGTCTCCCCACCTTACGTGCGTAGAGAATCAGTCAATATTCGCAGACGGAACGAGTGTTTCTGGACGAATACCGCAGTTCATGCCGGATGTATCGGACTGCATGTGGTCGAACGTCCAACGACGGCGACGGAAGTTTGTGGTTTGCGCGGTGCGTCCGGTCGCTTCCCGCCCGGCACGCCGGCGTCGGGCCGTCGCCGGTCGGGGGTGGTCACTCGGCGTGGGGGTAGTCGGCGTCGAGCGGGTCGTCGTCATCGCCGTCCGCGAACACGTCGGCGACAACCGGTTCGTCGTCGGGGCTGACGCTTCCGGTCCGGTAGCCGTGGAGGTCGAGCGTGACGTGGTCGAACCCGAGGTCGGCGAGATGGTCGCGGACGGTTTCGACGAACTCGCGGTTCAGCGCGGCGTCGAGTTCGTCGGGCGCGATCTCGATGCGGGCGAGGCCGTCGTGGTCCCGGACGCGGAACTGCGAGAACCCCCACTGCCGGAGGATCGTCTCGGCCTTCTCGACGCGGGTGAGTCGCTCCTCCGTGACCTCCAGTCCGGTCGGGATCCGCGAGGAGAGGCAGGCCATCGACGGCTTGTCCGCGACCGAGAGGTCGTAGCTGTCGGCGATCTCGCGGACCTCCTCCTTCGTGATGTCGTGGGCCAACAGCGGCGAGTAGGCGTCGAGTTCGTCGACCGCCTGCAGGCCGGGCCGGTGCCCCTCGCCGGGATCGCTGGCGTTCGTTCCGTCGCAGACGACCTCGATACCCATGCGCTCGGCGGCGTCGAACATCTCGCCGAGGCGCATCGTCCGGCAGTGGTAACAGCGGTCGCCGTCGTTCTCGACGAACGCCTCGCTGTCGAGTTCGCTGAACTCGACTATCTCGTGACGGATCCCGATCTCCTCGGCGACGCGTTTGGCGTCGTCGAGTTCGGCTGCCGGCAGCGTCTCGCTCTTCGCGGTGCAGGCGACGGCGTCGTCGCCGAGCGCCTCCGCGGCCAGCGTCGCGACGACGCTCGAATCGACGCCGCCGCTGAACGCCACGAGCACGCCGTCCCGTTCCGCGAGGTCCTCACGGACGGCCGCCATCTTCTCCTCGACGGTGGTCATGTCCCGGATGTAGCCGTCGCGCGGGCAAAAGCGCGTTGCACGCGGCGACCGGCGGCGGGTCCCCGCGGTCGACCGACGCACGGAATCCGTCGAATACGGTCGTTCTCCACCGGAAACGGAGGGGTTCCCCGTCTGTTTGACAACGTTTCACACTGGTTCGGTCCCCGGGCGGGAGGTTTTTCCCCTCCCCCTCGCATTGGCGAGGTGATGGAGTTCGAGGCGATCCCCGGCGTCGGCGAGAAGACCGCGGCGTCGCTCGCCGAACTGGACGACGCCGAGCGCGCCCTGCGTGCGGGCGACGTGGCTGCACTCGCCGACGCGCCGGGCATCAGCGAAGGACGGGCCGCCCGCATCGCCCGGGCGGCGATCCGGCTGGAGCACGACGACCCCGGCGGCTTTCTCGCCACCGACCGGGCGAGGGAGGTGTACGACGAGGTGCTCGGACTGCTGCGCGACCGGACGGTCACCGACTACGCGGCCCGGCGGCTGGAGACGTTCTACCCCAGCCCGACGCCCTCCCGGATCGCGGAGGTCCGGGCGTTCGTGGCCGACGCGACCGAGCGCGAGCCATCGCCCGAGGTGACCGACGCGCTCGCCGGCGTCGAGCCGCTCTCGACGCCCGGCGACCTCCGGGTCCGGGACCGGTGTCTGGCCACGAGCGACGCCGAGCGGTACAGCGAGGCCCGCGAGGCGGTCCCCGAACTGAGCGTCGAGGTCGTCGAGGACGCCCGCGACCTGGCCGAACTCGCGCGGGGCTACGCCACCGTCGTCGCGCTGGACGAGGACTTCGCCGGCGTCGACGTGGAGGGCGACGTGCGCGTCGAACCGGACGCCCTGGAGAACCCCGCGGAGGTGGTGCCCGAGCGCGTCCTCGCGTTCTTCGCCACGAACCGCGAGCCGCTGCGGGCCGCCGCCGCGGTCCACCGCGCCGCCGACATGAACGCGCCCTGCGATCTGGACGCGCTGTCGGGCGCGCTCGACCGCCTCGCCGCGGACGGCACCGTCGTCGGCGACGACGAACTCGACCGGCTGACGACCGCTGTCGACGATCTTGACGCCGCGGTCGGCACCGCCGAGAGCGTCGCCAACGACCGCCTCCGCGAGTCGATCCGCGAGCGCGACGTGACCGTCGAGGGGTCGGACCTGCTCTCGCTGGTCGAGCAGGGGGCGGGCGTCGACTCCCTGCTCTCCCGCGAACTGGCCGACGAGTACGCCGCCGCGGTCGAGGCCGCCCGCGACCACGTCGTCGACGCGCTGGACCTCGACCCGGGGGAGGCGGAGGTCGTCCGGCGGGCGTTCCCGGACGAGCCGACGTTTCCGGTCGAGCGCAACGACGAGGCCGTCTCGCGGCTCCGCGACGACCTGACCGCCGCCAAGGAGCGCCGGGCGACCCGCCTGAAGCGCGAGTTGGCCGACGACCTCGCGGACCTGCGCGAGCCGGCCGAGGAACTGGTCCGCGCGGCGCTGGAACTCGACGTGGAACTCGCCGTTGCGCGCTTCGCCGACGACTTCGACTGCACGCTCCCCGAGGTCGTCGACCCGGACGACCCCGACGCGCCCGACGGCTTCGAGATCGAGGGCGGGCGCTCGCCGCTGCTGGACGTCCCACACGACGAGGTCGACCCGGTGGACTACGGCGTCGACGGCGTCGCGCTGCTGTCGGGTGTCAACAGCGGCGGGAAGACCTCGACGCTCGACCTGGTGGCGACGGTCGTCGTCCTCGCGCACATGGGCCTGCCGGTGCCCGCAGACGCGGCGCGGGTCGAGCGCGTCGAGGAGCTACACTACCACGCCAAGACACAGGGCACCCTCGACGCCGGCGCGTTCGAGTCCACCGTCCGGGAGTTCGCGGATCTGGCCACCGGCGGCGAGGGGTCGCTCGTCCTCGTCGACGAACTGGAGAGCATCACCGAACCCGGCGCGAGCGCGAAGATCATCGCCGGCATCCTCGAAGCGCTCCACGAGAACGGCGCGACGGGCGTGTTCGTCTCCCACCTCGCGGGCGAGATCCGGGACGCCGCCGACTTCGCGGTCACCGTCGACGGCATCGAGGCCGAGGGGCTGGAGGACGGCGAACTGCAGGTGAACCGCTCGCCGGTCAAGGACCACCTCGCGCGGTCGACGCCCGAACTCATCGTCGAGAAACTCGCCCGGGAGGCCGGCGACGGCGACGGTCCGGGGAGCGGGGCGGCGGCCGACCACGACGCCGCGTTCTACGGCGGCCTGCTGGAGAAATTCGAGTCGGCGGGGGACTGACCCCGCCGGCCACCAACGTTTACGCCGTCGAGCGTCGTCGTCCGAACGTGCCGTACAGCTACGACTGCCCCGCCCGCGACTGCGAGTACAGCGCGCAGGACAACGAGATGGGCGTCGTCGTGGAGAACGCTCAGCAACACCGGCAGGACAAGCACGGCGAGTCGGCGACGCGGGAGGACGTGGAGGAACGCATCGTCGGGCCGTAGCCCGCCCGGGCCGGATCGTTGACCGCCCCGCGTCCGTCGCCGTTCGCTTCCGGCGAAACGCCCGAACACGGCGGGTATGACGCCCGTCTGCCGAAAGACTAAGTGCCTCGGCGAGCGTGGTGAAAGTGATGGCCGACGACCCCGAGGAGGGGATGTTGTCCTGGGACGAGTCGGTGTTCCGGAACGAGCACGTCTTCGAGATCGACTACGTTCCGGAGACGTTCAAACACCGCGAGAGCCAGGTCGACAGCCTCAAACACTGCCTGCGCCCGGCGGTCAGGGGCTCCCGCCCGCTGAACGCCATGGTCCGGGGGCCGCCCGGCACCGGCAAGACGACCGCCGTCCAGAAGCTGTTCGGCGAGCTGTCGGGCAAGACTGGCGTGAAGACGACGCGCGTGAACTGCCAGGTCAACGCCACCCGCTACTCCGTGTTCTCGCAGCTGTTCGAGGCGATGTTCGACTACGAGCCGCCGTCCAGCGGCATCTCGTTCAAGAAGCTGTTCGGCCAGATCACCGAGAAGCTGGTCGAGGAGGAGGAGGTGCTCGTCGTCGCGCTGGACGACGTGAACTACCTGTTCTACGAGAGCGAGGCCTCCGACACGCTGTACTCGCTGCTGCGCGCCCACGAGGAACACAGCGGCGCGCGCATCGGCGTCATCGTCGTCTCGTCGGACCCCGACCTGGACGTGATCGAGGAGCTCGACGGGCGCGTCCAGAGCGTGTTCCGCCCGGAGGACATCTACTTCCCCGTCTACGGCGAGCGCGAGATAGCGGACATCCTCGCCGAGCGCGTCGACCGCGGGTTCCACGACGGGGCCGTGGCCGCGCCGGTGCTCGACCGCGTCGCCGAACTCACCGCCGAGAGCGGCGACCTGCGCGTCGGGATCGACCTGCTCCGGCGGGCGGGGCTGAACGCCGAGATGCGCGCCAGCCGGACGGTTTCGGTCGACGACGTCGACGAGGCCTACGAGAAGTCGAAGTACGTCCACCTCTCGCGGAGCCTGGAGAACCTGAGCGACAGCGAGGCCGAACTCGTCCGCGTCATCGCCGAAAACGAGGGCGAGCAGGCCGGCGACGTGTACGAGGCGTTCCACGACGAGACGGATCTGGGCTACACCCGCTACTCGGAGATCATCAACAAGCTCGACAACCTCGGGCTGGTCGAGGCCGAGTACACCGACGTGGAGGGACGCGGCCGCTCGCGCTCGCTCGAACTGGCGTACGACCCGCAGGCCGTGATCGACCGGCTCTAGCGGTCCTCCTGCCGGCCGAACACGCTCGCGACCCCGCGCGACAGCACCGCGGCGATGCCGTCGAAGTACCCGGTTCCCCACAGCCCAACCGCGACCGCGCCGACGGCGTTGAACGTCAGGTCGAGCACGATGTCGCGTTGCCCGTACTGTGCGAGCACCGGTTCGCCGCCGACGAGGCTCGCCAGCCCGCCCGAGGCGAACTCCGCGACCTCCCAGACGACGCCGAACGCCAGCACGAACAGCACGATGAAGAGAAAGCGGAACTCGGGCGGGAACTCGACGGCACCGGAGGACTCGTCCAGTGCCTTCACCACGGCGTACCCCACGCCCGCGACGAGCGTCGCGGACAGCGTGTGTGTCACCTGGTCGTACCAGCCGATCCACTCGTAGGGGCCGAGCGCGCCGACCGTGTGGAGGAACGTGGCCGCGGCGATCCACACTGCGAGTCCGCCGCCCACGTCGCGCTCGTAGTGGCGGTCGAGGATGTCGGGAACGAACGACACGAGCAGCGGGAGGCCGGCGTTGACAACCAGCGTCGGGTCGACCGTGACGACGGCGTACGCCGTGACGGCGGCGAGGGTGGCCTGCATCCCCCGGACGACGGCCCACAGGGGCGAGTCAGCCACGCCGAGCGTCTCCCGGACCGTCATTCCAGCCCCTCCTCGTCGCTGGCGACGGCCGCCACCGGGGTGTGCCGCCGGAAGTAGAGTTCGAAGGCGACGCCCGCGACGACGCCGACGGCGGCCGCGAGCACCATGTCCCACATCATGTCGGCCACGTCGGCGAAGTACGCCGTCCCGAGGTAGCGGTCCGCGGCGAACCCGGTGATCGTCCGGAGCCCGGCGACGGCCAGCGTCGTGATCACGACGAAAGCGACGGCGAAGCGGGCGGTCATCTCCACCTCGGTGAACGCGTCGAGTTCGACCGCCACCAGCAGGGCGAGCGCGGCGACCGCGACGTAACCCGCGAACTGCGTGTACGGCTCGGCCCGCCGGACGACGGCCGGCAGCGCCGCCAGTGCGAGCAGTTCCGGCGGCGGCATCGCCGTCCGGGACCGCCGGACGGCCGCCGGGATCAGGGCGACGACGGCCACGGCCACCGCGAACAGCGCCCACAGCGGCGCGTCCGTCGCCGCGCTCTCGACCGCCGTGAGGACGAAGAAGCCGACCAGCAGCCAGGCGATCGCGACGCCGACGCGCCGGTCGCCCACAAGCGACGCTCGTGACGACATGGGGGGCGCTACGACCCCCTGCCGGAAAAATCCCGCTAGGGCGGACGCTCAGGCGGCGTCGTCCACGAGGGCCGCGGCCTCGTCGAACACGGCGTCCGCGCGGCCGGCGTCGCGGGCCTCCGCGGTGATCCGCACCAGCGGCTGCGTACCGCTCGCGCGGACGAGGAACCAGGCGTCCCCGAGGTCGACGCGGACGCCGTCGACCGTCTGCACGTCGTCGTACTCGGCGAGGACGGCCTCGCGGACGCGCTCCATGACGGCGGCCTTCTCGGCCGTCTCCACGCTGTCCCGGCGGATCGGGTACGTCTCGACGGCGTCGACCAGGTCGGCGAGCGGGCCGCGCTCGCTCACGAGTTCGACGAGCTTGCAGGCGGCGAGCGGCCCGTCCGGACAGAGCGTCTCGGCGGGCCAGATCCACGCGCCGCTCTCCTCGCCGCCGAACGCCACGTCCGGGTCGGTCGCCGCCTCCGCCACGAACACGTCGCCGACCCGGGTGCGGGAAAGCGACGCCCCCACGTCGGCGAGCGCGTCGTCGACCGCGAGGCTGGTGTTCAGCGGCGCGGCGACGCGGTCGCCCTCGCCGGCCGCCGCCCGGCCGAACAGCGCGAGCAACACGTCGCCGGCGATGAACTCGCCGTCGCCGGTGACCGCCTGCATGCGGTCCGCGTCGCCGTCGTGGGCGACGCCGAGGTCCGCGTCGGTCCGGTCGACCAGCGCGCACAGCGACCGGCAGTTCGCGGCGGTCGGCTCGCTGGGCCGCCCCGGGAACGACCCGTCCTCCTGTGCGTTCAGCGTCTCCACGTCACAGCCCAGCCGCGAGAGCGCCGCGACGGTGACGCCGCCCATCCCGTTGCCCACGTCGACGACGACGCTGGGAGGATCGTCGACGGAGACGGCCTCTGTGAGCGTCTCGACGTGGCGGTCGAACGCCCCGTCCCACGCCCGCCGGTCGCCGGTCGCGTCCCACCCCGACAGGTCGGGGTCGTCCGCGCGGACGCGCTCCGCGACGGCCTCGCGCTCGCCCTCGTCGAACGCCTGCCCGCTCGGCGACCAGAGCTTGATCCCGTTGTCCGGCGCGGGGTTGTGGCTCGCCGTCACCGAGACGCCGGCGTCGGCGTCCCGCCACGCGACCGAGCGCGCGACGGTCGGCGTTGCCGCGCGCCCGAGGTCGACCACGTCGGTGCCACACTCCCGCAGCCCCGCCGCCAGCGCGTCCGCGAGGAACTCGCCGCTCTCCCGGGGGTCGCGGCCGACGACGACGCGGTCGGCCTCCGCCGCCACCGCGCGGCCCACCGACAGCGCCAGATCCGCCGTCACGTCCTCGCCGACTCGTCCCCGGATGCCGCTCGTCCCGAACATAGCCGAGGTGACAACACCGGGCGGGAAAAGCGGTGCGGGTCGGGCGAGCATTCGGTGGGGCGCAGCGACAGGCCGGACGGACGGCGAGGCCCCGTCGCGGGCCGAGCCGTCGAACCCGGGGGAGGGCAGGCTGTCGGCAGTCACGGGCGATTTCACTTTCACCGAGGCCGGCGGGGGTTCTTGGGGCGGGCGCGAGTGGGTCGCCCATGGACGACAGGATCAGGCGACACGCCGAGATACTGGTCGACCACTGTACCGAGATCACCGCCGATGACAACGTCTTGATCCGCGCGCCGACGCCGGCCGAGGACCTGGTCGTCGCGCTGTACGAGCGGATCGGCGAGGTCGGTGCGCGGCCGTCGCTCTCCTGGAGCAACTCCCGCGCCGGTCGGGCGTACGCCCGGGCGATGGACGCCGAGGACTTCCGGCTCAACGACGCCCGTCTCGCGGCGATGGAGGAGACGGATGTGGTGATCCTGATAGCGGGGTCGACCAACGCGGCCGAGACGAGCGACGTGGCCCCGGAGAAGTCGGCGGCATCGAGTCGGGCGAGTGGCCCGATCCTGCAGGAACGACTCGACAAACGGTGGGTGATCACCCAGCACCCGACGCCGGCCGACGCACAGCAGGCCGAGATGAGCACCGAGGGGTGGGAGCAGTTCGTGTACGACGCCATCAACCGCGACTGGGACGCACAGCGCGAGTTCCAGGCGAACATGGTCGAACTGCTGGACCCCGCCGACGAGGTGCGGATCGTCGCCGGCGATGACACGGACGTGACCCTCTCGGTCGACGGGATGGACGCCGCCAACGACTACGCGAAACAGAACCTTCCGGGCGGCGAGGCGTTCACGTCGCCGGTGCCGGACGGCGTCGACGGCGAGGTGACGTTCGATATGCCGGTGATGCGTAACGGCCGCGAGGTCGAGGGGGCGTCCCTGCGGTTCGAGGACGGCGAGGTCGTCGACCACAGCGCCGGGAAGAACGAGGACGTGCTCACGAGCATCCTCGACACCGACGACGGTGCGCGCCGCGTCGGCGAACTCGGGATCGGCATGAACCGCGGCATCGACGAGTTCTCCTACAACATGCTGTTCGACGAGAAGATGGGCGACACGGTCCACCTCGCGCTCGGCAAGGCCATCGAGGAGTGCGTGCCCGAGGACCGCGAGTTCAACGAGAGCGACACTCACGTCGACATGCTCGTGGACATGAGCGAGGACTCGCGGATCGAGGTCGACGGCGAGGTGGTGCAGCGGAACGGGACGTTCCGGTTCGAGGACGGCTTCGAGAGCGAGTGACTGGCGGCGCGGTCGTCACTCCCGCACGTCTAACCGTCCCTCGGCGGCGGTAGCGGCTTCCCGCCACCAGACGAGTTCGAACTCGATGCTCTGCTTTGCCTCCGTATCCCCCTGTGACCAGTCTGACTCGCCTTCGAGTTTGAACGTCACGGGCTCGGCCGGATCCAGTCGGACCGTACTTCCGCCGAGGTCGAGCGTCACATCCCCACCGCCGTCGAGCTGGTCGGCCAGGTCACGGAGGTAGGTAGCGACCTCCGCCCGCGTCTTCTGCTCTTCGGTTTCGAGTTCCCCCATAGCTTCGAGCCCGACGGCTACGGGAATAAATCCGGGGACCTCGATGCCGCTTGACCGGTCGGCGACCCGGAACGTCCCGTATGACGATTGCAGTCGATCCGTCCGACCCGAGCGACGGCACCGCAGTATTGACCGCTCGGTCGTCGACGATAGCACCCAGGCGGCCGGGCGGACGGCGAGGCCCCGTCACGGGCCGAGCCGTCCAACCCGGGGAAGGGTAGGCGGTCGGCGGTCGAGCATACGGCGGCTTTGCCGCCGTTTCACCGCCGGAGCGGGACGGAGTCCCGCGGAGGCGGCCTTTTTGATCGACATTTTTGCCGGGAGGGGTGCGCCGCAGGCGCACCCGACCGGGAAAAAGGTCGTCGCTATTCGTACCGCAGCGCCTCGATAGGATCGGTCCGCGCGGCCCGCCACGCCGGGTAGAGGCCGGCGGCGATCCCGACGAGGACGCCGACGGCGACGGCGACCGCGAACCACTCGAAGGGGTAGGTCAGCGGCAGGTCCGCGTACTCGGTGACGGCCCAGCCGCCGGCCGCGCCGAGCAGGACGCCGCCGACAGCGCCCATGACGCCGAGGATGACCGCCTCGGTCAGGAACAGCGTCAGCACGTCGCGGTTCTGCGCGCCGACGGCCTTCATGATCCCGATTTCGCGGGTGCGCTCGGTGACGCTGACGAGCATGATGTTGGCGATGCCGATCGCGCCGACGATCAGCGAGATGACGGCGATGCCGGTGACGAAGCTGGTGAGCTGGTCCAGCACGGTCCGGAGCTGGTCGAGCAGTTCCTCGCTGGTCTGGAGCGTGAGTTCGAGGTCCTCGCCGAGGAACTCGCTGGCGTCCGAGGCGTTGCTCTCCAGATAGGTGCGGGTCCCCTCGCGGGCCTCGTCGACGCTGTCGACGCCTGTGGCCCGGACGGCGATGGAGTAGTACCGGACCGCATCGTCGCCCGACAGCGAGGTGTAGTACGGGTCCGCGGGGAGGTAGACGCGCGGCTCGTTGCCGAAGCCCTCGAACGGGCTCTGCCCCTCGGAGGTCGCGAGCACCCCGACGACCGTCGCGTTCTGCCGGCCCAGCCCCGGCACGGTGACGCCGATCTCGTCGCCGACCGAGACGTTGCGGTCGAACCGCTCGGCCATCGCGGGGTTGATGACGACCTCGCGCTCGCCCTCGGTGAAGCGTTCGCCCTCGCCGATGTCCGCCGGGTCCAGATACGCCGCGCCGGTGGCGTACACGCCCTGTCTGAGCGGGACCGTCTCGTTGCCGTGGGCGACCGACTCGGTGGGCACCGGCGACCACGGGAACGCGGCCTCGACGCCGTCGACCTCGTTCAGGCGCTCCACGTCCCGCGGGGTAAAGACGAGTTCCGCGCCCTGGCCGGGACCGCCCTCCTGATCCGGTGGGCTGGCCCAGACGTAGACGGTGCTCGCATCCTCCGCGCCGACCTCGCCGAGGATCCCCGCGGAGAGCGAGACGCCGAGCGTGACGAACGTGATGACGGCGGCGACGCCGATGACGACGCCGAGCGTCGTCAGCGCCGACCGGAGCTTGTGGCCGCGGATCGACCGCCAGGCGAGGCGGAGGCTCTCCCGGAGCCTCATCCCGCCACCTCGGCGTCGTCGACCGTTTCGACCCGTTCGATGCGGCCGTCGAGGAGGTGGACGATCCGCTCGGCGCGCTCGGCGATGTGGCGCTCGTGGGTGACGACCAGCAGGGTGTTGCCTTCCGCGTGGACCTCGTCCAGCAGGTCCATGATCGTCGCGCCGGTGTCCGTGTCGAGGTTCCCGGTCGGCTCGTCGGCGAGCACGAGCGTCGGCTCCGTGACGAGCGCGCGGGCGATGGCGACGCGCTGGCGCTGGCCGCCGGAGAGTTCGTTCGGCCGGTGGTCGCCCCGATCGCCGAGGCCGACCCGCTCCAGTATCGCCGCGGCCCGGCGCTCGCGCTCGGCGGCGGGGACGCCCTGGAAGATCAGCGGCATGGCGACGTTCTCCCGGGCGGTGAGCCGCGGCATGAGGTTGAACGTCTGGAACACGAAGCCGATCTCGTCGCCGCGCAGCGCGGTGCGCTCGCGGTCGGAGAGCGCGGTCACGTCGGTCCCGTCGACGCCGACGACGCCGTCGGTCGGCGTGTCGAGACAGCCGACGAGGTTCATCAGCGTGCTCTTGCCCGAGCCGCTCGGGCCCATGACGGCGGTGTAGGAGCCGCGGGGCAGCTCCAGGTCGACGCCGTCGAGCGCGTGGACCGGCTCGCCGATGCGGTACGTCTTGCGCACGCCCGAAAGGGAGATGGCGGGGTCGGCTGCCGTGACGGCGGGGTCGTCGGCCATGCACGCGCTAGGGCCGGATCGGGCAAAAGGGTGACCCGGTTGCGGCGCGGTGTCGGTTCCCCGCACCGCCGCCGTCGCCGGGGCTTTTTCTCCCTGCGGCGCGGGGTCGTCGGTATGAAGCAACGCGGCGGGTCGACGGCGGCGAAGCGCAGGGCGGGCGAGCGGGCGGCCGAGGTGGTCGCGGACGGCATGGTCGTCGGGCTGGGCACCGGGAGCACGGCCGCACACGCGATCCGGGCCATCGGCGAGGCGGTCGACGCCGGGCTGGACGTTCGGGGCGTCCCGACCTCGTTTCAGTCGCGCCAGCTCGCCATCGACGCCGGCATCCCGCTGGTCGGGCTGGACGAGGTCGAGACGGTCGACCTCGCCATCGACGGCGCGGACCAGTTCGCCGGCGGGGATCTGGTGAAAGGCGGCGGCGCGGCTCACGCCCGCGAGAAGGTGGTCGACGCGACGGCCGACCGGTTCGTGGTCGTCGCCGACCCGTCGAAGGCGGCGGAGCGGCTCGACCACCCCGTCCCCGTGGAGGTGCTGCCGGACGCGCGCTCGCTCGTCGCCGAGCGCGTGGACGAGTTCGGCGGCGACCCGACGCTCCGGGCGGCCGAGGGGAAGGACGGCCCGGTCGTCACCGACAACGGCAACCTCGTGCTGGACTGTGCGTTCGGCGCGATCGACGACCCCGGCGGACTAGCCGGACGGCTGTCGGCGGTACCGGGCGTCGTCGCGCACGGGCTGTTCGTCGGGATGGCGGACGAGATACTCGTCGGTCACGGTGACGGCGTCGACGCAAAAAATCCCTGAACGGTGGAACCGGTCAGGTTCGAAGCGGAAGGCCTGCTTACAGGTCGCGCGGCTGGACCGTCTTCCGGTCGTTGGCCTCGGCTCGCTCGGCGGCGTCGGCGAGGAGCTCGTCGACCTCCTCGTCGAGGGCCTCGTAGAAGTCGGAGGCAACGTTCTTGTCGTCGAGCGCTTCCTTGACGGCTGCTTTGACAATGAGGTCTGCCATACGAACGGGAGTTGCCCGGCACCCTTTATAAGGTTTCTCAAATCGCCCGGGAAGCGGGCCTGAGTCGGGCGTACAGCGTGGGATCGGTTCGCAGACCCGGCGGAGTGTGTCGCGCCGGGGGAGCGACAGGCAGGAGTGGATCGGGCGCTGACGGGGGGTATGCGCGACATACTGGAGGCCGTCGCGGCCGGCGACCTGACGCCGGCACAGGCCGAGGCCGAACTGCGGGGCTACGCGACCGGCGAGGCGGGGCGGTTCGACGCCGCCCGCGAACAGCGAAGCGGCGTGCCCGAGGCGGTGTACGGCGAGGGGAAGACGCCCGACGAGGTGGCCGAACTCGTCGCCACCGCCGTCGAGACGACGGGACGGGGGATCGCGACCCGCGTCGACGACGCCGCGGTGGCGGCGGTCCGCGAGCGGGTCGCGGACGAACATCTCGATGCGACCGTCGACCACCGCGAGCGCTCGCGGGTGCTGATCGTCCGCGCCGACGACTTCGAGCCGCCGGACCTCGATGCGACCGTGGGGGTCGTGACGGGCGGCACCGCCGACGCCGGGCCGGCAGGGGAAGCCGAAGCCATCGCCGCGGCGATGGGTGCGACCGTCGAACGGGTCCACGACGTGGGCGTCGCCAGCATCGTCCGCCTGCTCGACCAGGTCGACGACCTCCGGGACCTGGACGTGCTGGTCGTCGCGGCCGGCCGCGAGGGCGCGCTGCCGACCGTCGTCGCCGGGCTGGTCGACACCCCCGTGATCGGGCTGCCGGTCGCCAGCGGCTACGGCCACGGCGGCGACGGCGAAGCGGCGCTCTCCGGACTGCTCCAGTCCTGTACCGTCCTGTCCACGGTCAACGTCGACGCCGGCTTCGTCGCGGGGGCACAGGCCGGTCTCGTCGCCCGTGCCGTCGACGGGTCTAACTAAATCGGAAAATAACACCGCTGTCTCTCCGAGTAATACTCCGGATACCAGTGGTATAATTCTCGAAACCCCAATTCAATTTCCCGAACTCCGAAATCGGGTCCAATTTTGGAAAGAATATAAACCGTAGCAGGCCGTACTCAAAAACGCCGGCATCAGACGTGCCGGACGACAACAATGCCCACGTGTGACCACTGCGACGCACACGTCTCCGAGCGGTTCGCGCGTGTGTTCGCAGACGAGCACGGGCGCATCTTCGCCTGTCCAGGCTGTTCGGCGAACGCAGGAATCGCCG
The DNA here is from genome assembly GCF_003675855.1 of Halostella salina. Classification (NCBI taxonomy): domain Archaea; kingdom Methanobacteriati; phylum Methanobacteriota; class Halobacteria; order Halobacteriales; family Natronoarchaeaceae; genus Halostella; species Halostella salina. Next base: position 498,372 of record NZ_RCIH01000002.1, read on the forward strand.
AGGCCGCCCGACAGCGCGCCCGGGGCTCGTGAGACCACTGAGACAGTCAGCGGACGACCACCACGCGAAGCCTTTCTCTATCACGCCGTTTTTGCCCGGCGACGACGACTCCCCACCAGTGACACATCACGTGTACGTCGTCGAGTGCGCCGACGGCACGCTCTACACCGGCTACACGACCGACGTGGAGCGGCGCGTCGCCGAACACGACGCCGGCGAGGGCGCGAAGTACACCAGGGGCCGGACGCCGGTCGAACTCGTCCACACCGAGTCATTCGACTCGAAGTCGGCGGCGATGTCCCGGGAACACGAGATCAAGTCGCTCTCGCGGGCCGCGAAGGAGCGGCTGGTCGAGTGAGGGGGGTTTTTTCGCCCTCGGCGGCGTTTGGCCGGTATGGAGACGCCGATAACGTTCGGGACCGACGGGTGGCGGACGACCCTCTCGGAGTTCACCGACGCCCGCGTCCGGATGGTCGGGCAGGCCGTCGCGACGTACCTCGACGACGAGGGCCGGGGCACGGACCCGGTGGCGGTGGGGTACGACGCCCGTGAGAGCTCCCGCGGGTTCGCAGAGGAACTGGCCCGCGTGCTCGCCGCCAACGGCCACGACGTGCTGTTGCCCGAGCGCGACCGCCCGACGCCGCTGGTCGCCTGGGCCATCGTCGAGCGCGACCTGGCGGGCGCGCTGATGGTGACGGCCTCGCACAACCCGCCCGAGTACAACGGCGTGAAGTTCATCCCCGAGGACGGCGCGCCGGCCCTGCCCGAGGTCACCGACGCCATCGAGGCCCGGCTCGCGGAGCCGGAGCCGCTCCCGGCCGACCAGCACGGGACCGTCCGGGAGGTCGACCTGGCGACGCCCCACGCCGACCACGCGCTCGACCTGGTCGACGCGGACCTCGCGGACCTGACGGTCGCCTACGACGCGATCCACGGCAGCGGCCGCGGGACGACCGACGCGCTGCTGGAGCGGGCCGGCGCGACCGTCGAACGCCTGCGCTGCGAGCGCGACCCCGACTTCGGCGGCGCGTCGCCCGAGCCGAGCGCGGAGCAGCTGACCGAGCTGGTCGACGCGGTCCAGAACGGTGACGCCGACCTGGGGATCGCAAACGACGGCGACGCCGACCGGCTGGCGGTCGTCACGCCCGAGCGCGGCTTCCTCGACGAGAACCTGTTTTTCGCGGCGCTGTACGACTACCTCCTCGAAACCGACGCGGGGCCGGCCGTCCGGAGCGTCTCGACCACGTTCCTCATCGACCGCGTCGCCGAGGCCCACGGCGAGGAGGTGATCGAGACGCCGGTCGGCTTCAAGTGGGTCGCGGCGGCGATGGCCGACCACGACGCGCTGGTCGGCGGCGAGGAGAGCGGCGGCTTCACCGTCCGCGGCCACGTCCGGGAGAAGGACGGCGTGCTGACGGCGCTCTTGGCCGGGGCCGCCGCGGCCGCGGAGCCGTTCGACGACCGCGTCGACCGCCTGCTCGACGCCCACGGCGAGATCTACCAGGGGAAAATAAGCGTCGACTGTCCCGACGCCGAGAAGGAACGCGTCGTCGCGGACCTGGAGGGAGTCATCCCCGACGAGGTCGCGGGCGCGGCCGTCGAGGACGTGGTCACCGTCGACGGGTTCAAGCTCCTGCTCGCGGACGGCTCGTGGACGCTCGTCCGGCCCAGCGGCACCGAGCCGAAGCTCCGCGTCTACGCCGAGGCCGACAGCGAGGCCCGCGTCGAGACGCTGCTCGCCGAGGGGCGCGAACTGGTCGAGCCGCTGGTCTGAGCGACGGAGTTACCCGTACGCCGCCGGTAGGCGTCCCATGGTCTCCCGCGACACGAAGGTGACTGCCGTGTTCGTCGTCCTCGGCGTGGCCGCCTGGCTGGCGACGGACGCCGTCGCCGACGGCCCCTGGCCCTGGATCGTCCTGTTCGGCGTCGGCGTGCTGGTGCCGATGCTGGTCAACGACCGTCTCGACGCCCGAGCGGCCGGCGACGACGCGGACCGCTAGCGCGCCCCGCGAAGCCGCCCGTCATCCCCCGGTTCGATATCGAACCCCAGCGATTCGTAGAAGGGTCGCACGTCCGGGTCGAACGCCGCGGTGAGCCGGTCGGTCTGCTCGGCGGCGGTCTCCACGAGCGCGGTGCCGACCCCCTGCCCCCGGCGGGACCGATTCACGGCGACGGCCGCGACGTGCGCGCCGTGGTCACGCGGTTCGAGCACGAGCGCCCCGACGACCCGGTCCCCGGCGACGGCGACGAGCGCGTCGCCCCGGGCTATCGCGCCCGCCACGTCGCCCGGGTCGAGCATCGCCGCGTCGACCACCCGCCGGACGGCGACGCGTTCGTCGGGCCGGGCCTCGCGGACGACGACGCCGTCCGACTGACCGCCGTCCCGGCTCCCGTCGCCGTCGCTCATCCCCCTTTGATCAGCCGCACCACGGTGACGCGCTCGGCCTCGACCGGCTGGTCCTCCGGGACGGGGCGTCCGTCCACCATCGCCGTCGCCTCGTGCGGCGAGAGGTCGACCGCGGCGAGCAGGTCGGCGTACGTCGGGTCCTCGACGGACACCTCGTGGGTCCCCTCGCCCGCGACCTCGACGGTGACGTTCATGGCGCGGGGTTGCCCGCCAGCGGGGGTAAGGCTGTCGTTGCGGCCACATCGACCCTGACCACAAACGGTACTACCCCGGACTGTGTGCGCCCGGATATGTCGAACGGAGAACACTCGCGACGTGAGTGGCTGACTGCGCTCGGCTCCGCGGGGCTCCTCGGGCTCGCCGGCTGCTCGTCGGCACGCGATGACGACGACGGTGCTTTCCGGACCGGAACCGGCACCGCGACGGACGCCACGGGGACGGGCACCACGGCGGGCGATGGGACCACGGACGACGGGACGACGACCGAGGACTCGTCGGCGGCCGAGACGGTGCCGGTCGCGGTTCTCGCACCGACCAGCGGCGGGCTCGGCGACCTCGGGACGAGCCAGCTTCGGGGTGCCGAACTCGCCGTCGAGCGGGTGAACGAGTCCGACGCCTACGGCTTCGGGATCGAACTCGCGACCGCCGACACCGAGGCCCACCCCAACAGGGCCCGCGCGGAGCTCGAACAGATCGCCGGCGAACAGGGCGTGGATTTCGCCGTCGGCGGGATCACCGCCCCGGTGTCGCTCGCGCTCTCGGAGGTCGCCTGGGAGTTCGAACAGGTCTACTTTTCCGGCAGCCAGACGGCGACGATCACCGGGTCGTCGTGCAACCCGGGGACCTTCCGGTGCGAGACGAGTACGGCCCGGATGGCCGGGGCGCTGTCGTCGTTCGTCGCGGCAGACCTCGGTTCGAACGTCTGGTTCCACTACGCCGACTACGCCTACGGCAACGACGTGTACGAGATGGTCCGCGAGGCGCTGGCGAGCACCGACGACGCGTTCGCCGAGGCCGGGAACTCGACCTCCGAGATCGGCACGACCGATTTCTCGACGGTCATCGAGCGGATCGGGCAGTCGGACGCCGAGACGGTCGTGCTCGGCCTGCCCCCGTCGGACCTCGTCACCTTCCTCGCACAGGCCGACGCCAGGGGGCTGTCCGACGAGGTGGCCCTCGCCAGCCCCTCCGGCGGGTCCCGTGCCGTCCGCCGGGGTGCCGGGGAGAGCGCCGTCGGCACCTACGGCGGTGTCCGCTACCACCCGTCGCTGGAGACGGGCGACAACCGGGCGTTCGTCGACGCCTACGCGAGCCGGCACGGCGAACGCCCGGACAACTTCGCCCGCGTCGGCTTCGACTCGGTTCGGCTCGTCGCGAAGGGTATCCGGGCCGCGGGGAGCACGGACCCCGGCGACGTTCGCGACGCCCTCAAGGGCGACACCTTCACGACCGTGCTCGGGGACGTGATCATCAGCCCGGAGAACCGCCAGGCGATAAACCCCGCCTGGGTCGGTGAACTGACCGCCGGCTCCGAGTATCCGGACGTCGAACTCCAGCACGAGGTCGGGGCCGACGAGCTACTCCTGCCGGGCAGCGAACTCGCGCGTCAGTGCGGCGACCGCTGACCGGAAGGCCCGCCGCTGTTCGTCCGTCGCACCGAGCAGTTCGCGGTGGTGTTCCCGCAGGATCGACTCCAGCACGCGGTCGTACACCGCATCGACGGTGACCGCCGACCCCTGCCCCGTCACGTCGTCGGCGACCGCCTCGAACCGGCTGTCGGTCGCCCACGACTCGGCTCGCGCTTCCGGGTCGAAGTCGGTCGCTCCCGGTTCTGACTCCGGCCTCGTCCCGACCGCCGGGTTCGGGAGTTCGGCCCGGGCACCGGTCTTGTTCCGGAGGACGACGCCAGCGGCCGGTCCGTCGTACCAGCGCGACTCCGGGAACGCGTACGTCTCGGGGTCGAAGTCGGCCGCCCGGACCTCCTTCGCGACCGCGTTGACGGGCGTCAGGCCGAGTTTCGAGAAGGCCTGCTCGGCCCTGTCGGGCGGGAGGAACGCCCCGTCGGCCCCCGACCAGACCTCGTAGCCCAGAAACGACGGGAGCCGGTCCCAGTCGTAGTCGACGCCGCGGTCGTGTGTCGACACGCCGAAAAACACCACGTCCCCGACGCGCTCGGCGGCGCTCCGGAGCGCCTCGCGGTCGAGTCGCTCCCGGACGTGACGGACGGTGTGCCGGTACGGCGCGGGGACCCCGTCGGACTCGAACACGCGCTCCCGGTCGCCGAACCGGACGACGCCGGTCTCCGCGAGTCGGAACCGGCAGTGGCCGCCGACGACGCGCTCCTGCACCCAGAGGTGGCCGCCGTCGAAGAGGTCCGGCGGTGCGTCGTCGACGTGAGGGCGGTCGGGTGGGGCCTGCATCGCTTCGTCGGGTCCCACTCCGTGCTGGTACTTCCCTGCTTCGGCGACGGCGGCGTTTCGGTGGGACGCCACCTGGCGTCAACCTCCCAGTTCGCTTCCAAAAACTCGGTTCAGGGAACGCTTTCCCCGCCGGACCGCGCAGTGTGTCCCATGCTCATCGCCGGCAGCGACGACGGCGTGTATCGACTCCCCGACCCCGAATCGACCGACGCCGAGCAGCTACTCGACGCCGGTCGGGTGTGGCGGGTCCGGCAGTTCGACGGCCTCGACGGGGTGTTCGCCGCCGGTGAGACCGGTCTCTACCACTCCCTCGACGGCCGCGAGTGGCGCTCCCTCCCGGTCCCGGCGGAGCAGGTGTACGCCGTCGCGGCGAACCCGGCGGGTGACCGACTCTACGCGGGGACCCGGCCCGCCCGGGTGTTCGTCGCCGACTCTGCCTCGGGCCTCCCGACCGACGCAGCAGCGTGGTCGGAACTCGACGGTTTCCGTACCCTGCGCGAGCAGGACGACTGGGGGATCCCTCGACACGACGGCATGGCCCAGGTGCGGAGCCTCCGGACGCATCCGGACCGCCCGGACCGGATCGTGGCCGGCGTCGAGGTCGGCGGTGTCCACGTCAGCGACGACGGCGGCGAGACGTGGGCGACGCGGACGATCGACGGGTTCGACGCGCCCCACACCGACGACGTGCATCACGTCGAACTGGCCGACGCTGGGACGGTGATCGCCGCCACGGGGAGCGGTCTGTACCGCTCGACGGACGCCGGCCGGACGTGGGACCGGCTGGACGCGGGCCATCACCAGCGATACTTCCGCGAGGCGTTCGCGCACGACGGGACTCTCTACGCCGGCGGCGCGACCGGGCCGTCGACGACCTGGGCTGACGAGGACGACCACGCGCTGTTCGAGCGTCGCGCCGGCGGTCGTCTCGAACGGGTCGAGTCGCCGCGGCCGGGCGAGGTCGTCATCGGCTGGTGCGATGTCGACGGCGACGTGCTGGCCGCGACGCACCGCGGAACGCTCCTGCGACGGGACCCCGACGGCTGGCGTGCGGCGGGAGCGATCCCCACCACGGAACGAACCCGGGGCCGGTATCTCCCGATGACGTGGGACGACCGCTGACCGCCGGCGCGTGTGCCATCGCCGGGACCGAATTACGCCGGTCCCGAGGCGTCTCGCACCTGCACGGCCCGGTCCGCGGCGACGTGGCCGCGCACCGACAGCGTCACCGGTTCGGCCTCGTCGGTGGTGTGGCCCGTGTCTATCTCGATTGATTCGCTCGCCGTCTCGCCGGCATCCACCTCGCGCTCGACGACGTGGGACTCGTCGTCGTCGGCGATCAGCTTCGTCGGCCAGTACACCGCCGCGAGGAACCGGCCGTCCACGTCGGCCGTGTTCGTCACGGTCAGCGAGACCGAGAGCGGGTCGCCCTGTGAGACCGCGTCGGGGACCGTCAGGTCGTCGAGTTCGAACTGCGGGGCGGCCGCCGCGAGCCGGTCGGTCGCCGCCTCGGGGAGCGGCCACTCCGTGCCGCCGTCGCCCCTGTACCGGATCCGGGCGTCGGACGCCGACAGCGGCGACGGGACAGTGAACGCGAGATACGACGTCCCGTTCCCGAGGCTCCGGCTCACGGGACCGCCCTCGTGGCCCGCGACGGCGTAGTTGATCGCCCCTCGCGTGTCCGGCAGGCCGGGGCCCCACGTCTCCCCGTCCGCTTCGAAGGAGAACCCGGACAGCGACGGCTTCTCCTCCGCACGGACCGTCGCGACGACGTACTGCCGGTCGGGGCCGGCGAGCACGCCGCCGGACCCCATGATCGACGTGTACGTGACCGCCTTCCTGACGACGATGTCCTCGACCGCGACGCCGCCGGAGCCGCCCGTCGTGGTGTCTGTGTGGTCTGTCGTGTCCGGTCCGTCGGTCGTGGCCGCGGTGTCGTCGGCCGGGTTGCCTGTGTTATCGGTCGCATCGTCTGGGTCGGCGTCGCCCAGACAGCCCGCGAGCGCCGCTCCGAGGGCGACGCCGGTCGTGGCGAGCACCGTTCGTCGGTTCATAGCGGACGGTCGGCGGCAGCGGATAAATGTCTCGTCAAAGGTCAAACAGGCGTTTGACCTGCCGGCGGGACGGCCGGCGTCCGCCGGCTACTGCCAGGTGACGTAGGTGAGGGCGGCGATGCCGACCGTTTCGAGGATCTGTAGCACCATCATCACCTGCACCGCGACCGCCGGCATCGCCGGCGCGTTGAAGTAGAAGTACAGCGCGACGGCGTTCTCCGCGAGCAGGAACGCGGCGAACACGATCGCACCGAGCGTGAAGGGGGCGCGGACCTCGCGGTACGTCCGGACCCAGATGCCGATCAGGGTCGCGAGCAGCAACACGTTGACCGCCGCGGCGACGCGGGCGGCGTCCAGTACCAGGGTCATGCAGGGACCTCCCGAACCTCGTCCGGTGGCTCCCGCCGTCGGCGGTGTCTCGTGGTGATCATGGTCAGTCGTTTAGCTGCGTGAGTATGTTTTCGACCGTCTCCCAGTTGCTCCGGGCCCTGTCGCTGGGGAGGTAGATGACGCCGTAGTCGGCGTCGCTGCTGGTGATGACCCCGTTCTCCTCGAGCACGTCGAGGTGGTAGCGGACCGTGTTGTACGCCAGGTCCAGGTCATCGGCCAGCTGGTTGGCGTTTCGGGGCTGGTCGTCCAGCGCGCGCAGGATACGAGCCCTGTTCGGTCCCCCACGTGTGCCGGCGAGAGTTTGCCAGAGGACCGTATCCATTCCGTTGCTGATTCGTCATCAGTTGGCAAGAAACCATCGGGATCCCGGCATCGTCGCCGCCGGGCCGCCGGCTCCGCCGACGCCGGGATCCGCCCCACGAGACGAACCTGTCGTGCATGGTAGAAGCTACCGGGTATGCCGAATAAAACCCTTTCGGCAACCCGCGTCTGCGCCTTTGAGAGAGTCTCTAGCCGGAGTTTCGTCGAAATTGAGAGGGAGTTACGTCCCAGTCACGAAATCGACTATTTCGGTGGTTCGCCCAGTTGGGAGTGGATGACATCAGATACGACTCGACGGCGGATCCTGCTCGGCATCGGAACCGGCGCGACCGTGGCCCTCGCCGGCTGTAGCGGCGGCGGCGACGGCGACGGCACCGACACCGGGACGGCGACCGACACGTCGATGGGGGACGGGATGGAGACGGACACTGAAACCGAGACGGAGACGGAGGACGACATGGGGACCGCGGCGGTCCGCGTCGCGCACATGTCGCCGAACGCGCCGAACGTGGACGTGTACGTCGACGACTCGGCCGTGCTGGAGGACGTACCGTTCGGCGCGGTCAGCGACTACCTCGACGTGCCCGCGGGGGACCGGCAGGTCGAGATCACGGCGGCGGGCGACGCGGACACCTCGGTGTTCTCGGGGACCGTCCCCGTCGAAGTCGACACCGACTACACGGTCGCGGCGACCGGCGAGGTCGGCGACGACGCCGACGAGCCGTTCGAGCCGCTCGTGCTGGAAGACGACAACAGCGACCCCGGCTCCGACACCGCCCGGGTGCGGCTCGTCCACGCTTCCCCGGACGCGCCGGCCGTCGACGTGACGCTCGCCGCGAACGGCGACGCGCTGTACGACGGCGTCGAGTTCGGCGAGTCCGGCTACGTCGAGGTCCCCGCGGGCGACTACACGCTGCAGGTCCGGGGCGACACGGAAAGCAACGACGGCGACGTGGTGGCCGAGTTCGACGTGAGCCTCGCCGGCGGAACGGTGTACACCGCGTTCGCGGCGGGCTACCTCTCGCCGGACGACGAACCGGTCGACACCCAGTTCGACCTGATCGTGGCCCAGGACGCGGGCAGCGGCGGGATGGACGACGGCGGCGACCCCGCGAGCGTCCGCGTCGCACACATGTCGCCGGACGCGCCGAACGTTGACGTGTACGTCGACGACTCGGCCGTGCTGGAGGACGTACCGTTCGGCGCGGTCAGCGACTACCTCGACGTGCCCGGCGGGACGCGGACCGTCGAGATCACGGCCGCCGGGGACGCCGACGCCTCGGTGTTCGCCGGCGACGTGGAGTTCGCGGCCGGCGGGGCGTACACCGTCGCGGCAACGGGCGAGGTCGGGGACGACGCCGACCAGGCGTTCGAGCCGCTGGTGCTGGAAGACGACACCAGCGCCCCCGGCGGCGACACCGCCCGCCTCCGCCTCGTTCACGCCTCGCCCGACGCGCCCGCGGTCGACGTGACGGTCAACTCGTCGGGCGACGTGCTGTTCGACGGCGTCGCCTACGGCGAGACGGGCACCGTCGAGGTGCCGGCGAACGACTACACCGTCCAGATCCGCGGCGACACGGAGAGCAACGACGGCGAGATCGTCGCCGACTTCGACGTGAGCCTGAACGGCGGGACGGCCTACACCGCGTTCGCGGCGGGCTACCTCTCGCCGGACGACGAGCCGGCCGACACCCAGTTCGACCTGATCGTCGCCCAGGACAGCGGCGGCATGTAGCGCGGTCCACGGTCCCCGATTCGGCCCTTCCCGTTCGGCTTCTCCGTCGCTCCCGCGCCGGGGCGACGGTCCACAACCCTATTGTCCGGGGAGGCGGATGCGTAGGCCATGGCACCGTCACCGCCGGTGACGCGATGGGGATAGCCAAGCGGCTGGGCATCGACCCGCAGGTCCTGACGCTCGCGATCGCCCGCATGACCGAGTCGATCGGCAACTCCTTTCTCATCGTCGTGCTCCCGCTGTTCATCGGGAGCGACGCGCTGGCGGGGAGCACGTTCGGCCTCACCGAGGTGGCGGTCACGGGGATCGTGCTCTCCCTGTTCGGCTTCGTCAACAGCCCGCTCCAGCCCTTTACCGGTCGGCTCTCGGATCAGACGGGCCGCCGGAAAGTGTTCGTCCTCGTCGGGCTGGTGCTCATCGGCGTGGCGAGCTTCTCCTACTCGCTGGCGACGACGTACTGGCATCTGCTCGGTCTGCGCGCCGTGCAGGGCGTCGCCGGCGCGCTGATCATCCCGACGACGGTCGCCCTGGTCAACGACCTCGCGTCGTCGGCCAACCGCGGCGGGAACATGGGGACGTACAACACGTTCCGGCTGGCGGGCTTCGGCGCGGGACCGATCGCCGCCGGCGCGATGGTCGCGGGCGGGCCGTACGCGTTCTCGCTCGGGAGCCTCGACGTGGCGATAAGCGGGTTCGACGCCGCGTTCTACTTCGCCACGACGACGGCCACGGTGAGTTTCGTCCTCGTGTCGGCGCTGATCCGCGACCCGGACACCGTGGAGGCCGACGACGAGGGGTTCGGCGGCATCGCGGTGTTCGACCGGTCCGGCCGGGGCGTGCTCGACCCCGTGTTCACGCTCGGCGTCGCCTCCTTCTTCATGGCCGTCGGCATCGCCCTGTTCGCGACGCTCGGGGACATCATCAACGCGCGGCTCGACCAGGGGCCGACCCTGTTCGGCCTGGAGTTCGCGGCGTTCATCCTCGCCCAGATCTTCCTGCAGGCGCCGATCGGACGGGCGACCGACCTGTACGGCCGCAAGCAGTTCATCGTGCTCGGGCTGGTCCTGCTCGTGCCGACGACGTTCGTCCAGGGGGTCATCCTCGACCCGTGGCTGATGATCGTCGCCCGGTTCGCGCAGGGCGTCGCCGGCGCGCTCGTGTTCGCGCCCGCGCTCGCGCTGGCCGGCGACCTCGCCCCGGACGGGCGCTCCGGCTCGACGCTGTCGGTGCTGACGATGGCCTTCGGCTTCGGCGTCGCCTTCGGCCCGCTCGCGTCGGGCTTTCTCGTCCAGCTCGGCTTCGTCGTCCCCTTCGCCTTCGGCGCGGCGCTGGCGGCGGTCGGCGTCGTCCTCGTGTGGACGCAGGTCGAGGAGACGGTCACGACGACCCGGTCGATCCTGCCGACGGACTGACGCCGACCGCGCCAGCCCGGTCGCCGTCGCGGGCGGTCACTGCACGATCCCCGCCAGCCACAGCGCCACGGCGTTTGCCGTGACGATCCGGTAGGCGGCGAACGCGAGGCCCGGCACCCACGCGGACCGCGTGCGCTCGTAGCCGACGGCGGCCGCGGCGGCGGTGACCGCCAGCGCGACCCCGTAGACCGCGAACAGGTCCGTCGTCGCCCGGACCGCGGTCGCGACGGCCAGCGGGAGCGCGACGACGAGCACGCCGACCGTCGCTGCACCGGCCGTCGGGAGGTCGCCGTCGAGCGCGGCTGCGAGCACGCGGGAGCCGTTGGCGGCGAGCAGCGCGCCGAGCAGCGCCAGCAGGACGACGGTCGCAGTGCTCGCTGCCGTCGGGACTGGCCCGGCGGCCGCCCCGACCCGGAGTTCGACGACGCTGATCCCGACCAGCGCCGTCGCCGCCGCGACTGCGCCCGCCGGGCCGACGTGTTCGCGCAGCCCCTCCTGGACCGCGCCGTTGTACAGGACTCCCATGCCGACCCCGACGAGCGCTCCCGGGACCGCGGCGTCCCACAGGAGCACCCCGGCCGACCGGCCCGGCCCGAACGTCACGCCGACCGGGCTGACGAACAGCGGGTTCCCGAGCGCCGCGAGCGCGACGACCCACCCCGTTCCGGCGAGCGCGGCCACCAGGGCCGTCAGGGCGGCGACCGGGAGCGCGTCGCGGTCCGGCGGCGCGAACCGCACGTCGACCCCCCGCGCTCTCGCGTACGCGACCGGCAACAGCCCCATCGCCACGCCGCCGACCAGCAGCGCGGGGACGACGCTGCCGGGGAACGCGGGGAGGGCCGCGACGCCGTGCAACTGGTACGTGACGGCGAACAGGACCAGCCCCGCGCCGCCGCCGGCCGAGACGACCCCGTCCGAGCCGAGTCCGTCCCACGACGTTCCCCGCCGGACGACCGCGTAGCCGGCGGCCAGCGCCGCGAGGCCGAGCGCCGTGTACACCGCCGCGCCGACGAGCTGTCCGCCGAGGGCGTCCGTGCTCCAGACCGACACCGCGTCGACGCCCCACCGCAGGACGCGCTGGAGGATCAGGGAGGCGAGCAGTAGCAGGCCGACCGCCACGAACTCGCGGCCCGCGGGACCGTCGCGGACCGGAAACAGCCGCCGGAGGGCACCGGTAACCATGGTTGCTTCCCGGTTCGAACGCCTCACAAATATCCCTTGTGCGCTCCGGCCTCCGATCGCACTCGTAACGCTTTTTCGGGAGCGAAGCCTATCTCTCGCCGATGAGAGCCGCTCCCGCGACCCGCCGCTGGCGCTGGCACCCCCCGGGAGCGGACAGTGTCGGCGGCGCGGTCGGCGCGGCGTAACCCGTCGCCCGGGCGGCCGACGCTCACTCGCTTTCTCGCGCGAACCGCCTCCGACCAGCCGCGACACCAGCCACACGATGCCAGAGGACACGACCACGACCGACGACGCACAGCCAGCCGACCAGCCGGCCGACGACTCGCCGAGCGAGAACGCCCCGCCGGCCGTCGCCGGGGTACGGCCCCGCGCGGTCGGCGACGAGGACTACGACCGCGTGATCGACGAGTTCGGGGCGACACCGCTCGCCCGCGAGCAGGTCGCCCGCTTCCCCGACCACCCGCTGGTTCGGCGGGGGGTGTTCTACGCGGGGCGGGACCTCGACCCGTTCCTGACGGCGGCCGAGCGGGGCGACCCCCACTCGATAGTGACGGGCGTCGGCCCGTCCGGGCCGCTCCACCTCGGCCACGTGTTCCCGCTCTACTTCGCGAAATCGGTTCAGGAGCGGACGGGTGCGCACGTGTACGTCCCCGTCTCGGACGACGAGAAGCTGTTCACGCGGGACCTGACCGCAGACGAGATCGAGGGGTACCTCCGCGAGAACCTGCGCGACCTGCTCGCCGTCGGCTTCGACCCCGAGCGGACGCGGATCCTGATCGACACGGCCGACGCCGACGCGCTGTACCCGCAGGCGGCCCGGTTCGCCGCCGAGATAACCCAGTCGACGGTGGCGGCGACGTACGGCGAGCCCCGGAACGCCGGCGAGTCGTTCTACCCGGCGATGCAGGCCGCGCACCTGCTGCTGCCCCAGCTCGTCCGTGGCGAGCACCCGACGCTGGTGCCGATCGCCGTCGACCAGGACCCGCACGTCCGCGTCGCCCGGGACGTCGCCGGGAAGGCGGCGCACGACGTGGACAAGCCCGGCGCGTTGCTGTCGACGTTCCTGCCCGGGCTCGACGGCCCGGGCAAGATGAGCAGCTCCGACGACGCGCCGGCGATCCGCCTGACGGACGACCGCGAGACCGTCGCCGAGAAGGTGAACGCCCACGCCTACTCCGGGGGCCGCGAGAGCGTCGCGGCGCACCGCGAGCACGGGGGCGACCCGGCGGTCGACGTGGCGTTCCGGTACCTCCACGCGTTCTTCGAGCCGGACGACGCCGAGATCGAGCGGCTGGCGCGCGAGTACCGCGCCGGCGACCTGCTGACCGGCGAACTGAAGCAGGCGGCGATCGATCGCATCGCCGACTTCCTCGACGCACACCAGCGCCGCCGCGCGGCGCTCGGCGACCTCCGCGAGGAACTCGCACCCTACCGGCTCCGCGAGGCGGAGCGCGACCGCCTGCGAGCCGACCCGCTGGGGTAAGCTTCAACTGCGGCCGCCGCGAGCCGTCACGCATGACCGACGCCGACGCCGCCCGGTCCCCCGAAGCGGCGTTCTCGCTGCTGTCGAACGAGACGCGCTTTGCGATCCTCCGGGCGCTGTACGACGCCGACGAACGGTCGCTCTCCTTCTCGGACCTCCGCGAGCGGACCGGCGTGCGAGACAGCGGCCAGTTCAACTACCACCTCGGCAAGCTCGTCGGCGTGTTCGTCCGGGAGGTCGACGACGGCTACGCGCTCCGCTACGCCGGGAAGCAGGTGATCGGCGCGGTGCTCTCGGGCGCGTACACCCGGGAGCTGACGGTCGACCCCGTCCCCGTCGACGCGAACTGCTTCGAGTGTGGCGCGTCGCTCGCGGCGACGTACCGCAACGAGCGCGCCAGGGTCGGCTGTACGGAGTGTGACCTGTCCGTGACGGAGTACGGCGTCCCGCCGGGGCTGGTCGAAGGGTACGACCGCGAGGACCTGCCCCACGTCTTCGACCGGTGGATCCGGACGCAGATGTCACAGCAGTTCGCGGGGTTCTGCGAGCGCTGTCTCGGACGGATACGGACCACGATGGACGACGACCCCGACCCGGAGCTCGGCGTGCCGGGGCTCTCCCACGAGTGCGACCGCTGTTCCTTTTCCTCGGTGTCGGTGGTCGGCGCTGCGGTCATCGACCACCCCGCGGTCGTGGCGTTTCACCACGACCACGGCGTCGACCTCCGGGAGACGCCGCTGTGGGACCTCGACTGGCTCGTCTCCGACCGCCACGAACTCCTGTCGACGGACCCGCCGCGCGTCCGGGTGGTGATCCCGCTCGGCGACGAGGAACTGCGCGTCGACGTCGACGCCGACGCGACCGTCGACGGGTACGAGCGGCGGTCGGCCTGACACCCGGACTGTGCGGTGCGCTCCGACGGCCCGACGAAGCCAGCGACGCGTCGACGCGGCGGCTCGGCCCGGTGCCGAACCCTTAAAACGGCGTACCGCCTACCACCGTTCATGCAGCACGTGAAGATTCCGCAGGACCGCATCGGCGTGCTCATCGGCGAGGGCGGTGAGACGATGCGCGAGATCGAAAACCGGGCGGAGGTGCGACTCGACATCGACTCCGAGAACGGTTCGGTCGGCATCGACAAGACCGGCGACCCCATCCGCGGCCTGAAAGGCCCCGACATCGTCAGAGCCATCGGCCGCGGCTTCAAGCCCGAGACCGCGCTGACGCTGCTCGACGACGAGATGATGATGTTCGACCTCGTCGACATCGACGCGGTCGCCCGGAACAAGAGCGACCTGAAGCGCAAGAAGGGCCGGCTCATCGGCGAGAACGGCCGGACCCGGGAGCTGATGGAGGAGCTCACCGGCGCGTCGGTCGTCATCTACGGCTCGACGCTCGGCGTCATCGGCGACCCCGAGCAGGTCGAGATCGTGCGCGAGGCCGCCGAGATGATCCTCGACGGTGCGCCTCACGGCTCCGTCTACGCGTTCCTCGAACGCAAGCACAACGAACTCAAGCGCCGCGGGATGGAGTACCACCAGTTCCCCGGGTAGCGGTCCGCGACACTGTACTTAAACCCCGTCTTTGTGACTTCCTCACACGCCGCCACGCGTCGCTCTGTGTGGCGTTTTGTCACGGGTCGTTAGCAAGTTTTATATAGAATGCCATTCAACCTGTAGCTTGATTATGGCGCAGCAGATGGGCAACCAGCCACTCATTGTACTTTCCGAGGACAGCCAGCGAACCTCCGGAAAGGACGCACAGTCGATGAACATCACGGCCGGGCAGGCCGTCTCCGAGGCCGTTCGGACCACACTCGGTCCGAAAGGGATGGACAAGATGCTCGTCGATTCGACGGGCGACGTGGTCGTCACGAACGACGGCGTCACCATCCTCAAGGAGATGGACATCGAGCACCCGGCGGCCAACATGATCGTCGAGGTCGCCGAGACCCAGGAGGACGAGGTCGGCGACGGCACCACGAGCGCCGTCGTCGTCGCCGGTGAGCTCCTGAGTCAGGCCGAGGACCTGCTGGACCAGGACATCCACGCCACCACGCTGGCCCAGGGGTACCGTCAGGCCGCCGAGGAGGCAAAGGAGATCCTCGAGGACGTCGCGATCGAGGTCGACGAGGACGACACCGAGATCCTCACCCAGATCGCCTCCACGGCGATGACCGGCAAGGGCGCGGAGAGCGCCCGCGACCTGCTGGCCGAACTCGTCGTCGACGCGGTCCGCGCGGTCGCCGACGAGGACGGCATCGACACGGACAACATCAAGGTCGAGAAGGTCGTCGGCGGCTCCATCGAGAACTCCGAGCTCGTCGAGGGCGTCATCGTCGACAAGGAGCGCGTCCACGAGAACATGCCTTACTTCGTCGAGGACGCCAACGTCGCCGTGCTCGACGACGCGCTGGAGGTCAAGGAGACCGAGATCGACGCCGAGGTCAACGTCACCGACCCCGACCAGCTCCAGCAGTTCCTCGACCAGGAGGAGGAGCAGCTCAAGGAGATGGTCGACACGCTCGCCGACGTCGGCGCGGACGTCGTGTTCGCCGAGGACGGCATCGACGACATGGCCCAGCACTACCTCGCGGAGGAGGGCATCATCGCCGCCCGCCGCGTGAAGTCCAGCGACGCCGACAAGCTCGCCCGCGCGACGGGCGCTCGCGTCGTCGGCAACCTCGACGACATCGAGGCGGACGACCTCGGCTTCGCCGGTAGCGTCGCCCAGAAGGACGTCGGCGGCGACCAGCGCCTCTTCGTCGAGGACGTCGAGGACGCCAAGTCCGTCAGCCTCATCCTGCGCGGCGGCACCGAGCACGTCGTCGACGAGGTCGAGCGCGCCATCGAGGACTCGCTCGGCGTCGTCCGCGTCACGCTCGAGGACGGGCAGGTGCTCCCCGGCGGCGGCGCGCCCGAGACGGAGCTCGCGCTCCAGCTGCGCCAGTTCGCCGACTCCGTCGGCGGCCGCGAGCAGCTCGCCGTCGAGGCGTTCGCCGACGCGCTGGAGGTCAACCCCCGTACCCTCGCCGAGAACGCGGGCCTCGACCCCATCGACTCCCTCGTCGACCTGCGGAGCCAGCACGACGGCGGCGACACCGCCGCCGGCCTCGACGCCTACTCCGGCGACATCATCGACATGGAGGAAGAGGGCGTCGTCGAGCCCCTCCGCGTGAAGACCCAGGCCATCGAGTCCGCCACCGAGGCGGCCGTGATGATCCTCCGCATCGACGACGTCATCGCGGCGGGCGACCTCTCCGGCGGACAGGTCGACCCCGACGACGGCGGCGACGACGGCGGCCCCGGTGCCGGCGGCCCCGGCGGCGGTATGGGCGGCGGCATGGGCGGCATGGGCGGTATGGGTGGCATGGGCGGCGCGATGTAAGACGACCTTTTACGCTGCACTCGGGCGCTCCGCGCCCTCGTTCGGTAAAAGGTCGATCAAAATCACGTCGTCACCCCCTCAGGGACGCCGGTGGCGTCCCTTCGAGGGTTCCTCGGACCGTCCCGAGAAGTGCGAAGCACTTCTCGTGGGCTGCGAAAATCGCTTCGCGATTTTCGAACGTTCGCTCGGGCCGAGGCCCTCGCTCACGGGTGCACCCGTTGCAGACTGCCTGCCCTTCCCCGGGTCCCGCGGCGCTCACACGTTCGCGCACGCGCTCCCGGCCACAGCAGGGTAGGTGTTCGACCTCGCTGTCCCGTACCGCTCGCCGACCGACGACTCGTTTTTTTATTGCCGAACCGATAGCGACAGCGCTGCCGGCCGGGAGTCCGCGAAACCGGCAGTTCCGGTTCAACTAAGTATTGCGCGCCTGGAGGTTCGCGCATGGAGACGCTGCTGCTGAACGGCGACGCGGTCGACGAGAACGCGCGGATGGGCGAGGTCATCCGTGCGGTGGAGTCCGCGTTCGCCGCCTACGAGCGCGGCGACGTACAGATGCCCGCGAAGTCCTACATCGAACTGCCGCGGTACAACGGCGACTTCCGGTCGATGCCGGCGTACATGGACGCGGGCGACTGGGACGCCGCCGGCGTCAAGTGGGTCAACGTCCACCCGGACAACCCCGCGGACCACGACCTGCCGACGGTGATGGGGACGATGATCTACTCCGACCCCGAGACGGCGTACCCCCTCGCGCTCATGGACGGTACCGAACTGACGATGAAGCGGACCGGCGCGGCCGCCGCCGTCGCGACCGACCACCTCGCCGTCGCGGACGCCACCACGCTCGGCATCGTCGGTGCGGGCGTCCAGTCGTACACGCAACTGGAGGCGATCGCGGAGGTTCGCCCCATCGAGGAGGTCGTCGTCGCCGACAAGGACCCCGACCGCGTCGACGCGTTCCGCGCCGAGTTCGCGGACCGCTTCACCGTCACCGAGGGATCGATCGCCGACGCCGCCGCCTGCGACGTGCTGTCGACGGTGACGCCGGTGCGGGACCCCATCGTCGCCGCCGAGGACCTCGGCGAGCACACCCACGTCAACGCGATGGGGGCCGACGCCGCGGGCAAGCAGGAACTGGAGACCGCCGTCCTCCAGTCCGCGAAAGTGGTCATCGACGACCACGAGCAGTGCACCCACTCCGGCGAGGTCAACGTCCCCTGGAGCGAGGGCGCGATCGGCGACGACGACATCTACGGCGAGATCGGCGAGATCGTCGTCGGCGACAAGGCCGGCCGCACCGCCGACGACGGCGTCACCGTCTTCGACTCGACGGGGCTGGCCATTCAGGACGTTGCGGCCGCCCACGTGGTCTATGCCGAGGCCGAGCAGGCGGGCAACGGCTACCCGTTCGAGCTGATCTGAGTCGGTCGCTCTCGCTTCTCGCCGTCCCCGCGCTACTCCTCTACCGCCCGGTCCAGCAGCTTCGTGAGGACCCACAGGATCAGGATAAAGGGCAGCAGCGGCACCAGCAGGACCACCATCCCGAGGAAGACGCTCCACCCGATGACGTTCATCTCGCGGTCCTCATGGCCGGCGTAGGGCGGCGTCGCCGTACGGAGGACCTTCCTCGGAAGCGCGGGGTCGTCGTCGGAGTCGCTCATACTCGTCCTACCACACCGAGCGGCTAAAGCGTCGACCGGCGCGTATCGGCGTCGTGGCGGGGGCCGGCGACGCGCTCGGGTCCCGGCCGCTGGCGTCGCTGTCGGATGGAAAGGTATAGGGCGACGACTCGCGGAACGATAGGTAAGCGAATGAGCGACGAGAGTTACGACCACGCGGCGGTGGAAGCCCGCTGGCAGGAGGCGTGGGACGACGCGGCGGTGTACCGGACGCCGGACGACGTCGAGGACCCCACCTACGTCCTCGGCATGTATCCCTACCCGTCCGGGAAGCTCCACATGGGGCACGTCCGGAACTACACGATCACGGACGCGTACGCCCGGTATCGACGGATGCGCGGCGACGACGTGCTCCACCCGATGGGGTGGGACGCATTCGGCCTCCCCGCCGAGAACGCCGCCAAGGAGCGTGACACGAACCCCCGCGACTGGACGTTCGACTGCATCGACACGATGAAGGGGCAGATGGAGTCGATGGGCTTCGGCTACGACTGGGACCGCGAGGTCGCCACCTGCACGCCCGACTACTACAAGTGGAACCAGTGGTTCTTCCGGCGGTTCCACGAGTCCGGGCTGGTCGACCAGCGGGACGCCGACGTGAACTGGTGTCCCTCCTGCGAGACGGTGCTGGCCGACGAGCAGGTCGAGGGCGAGGAGGAGCTGTGCTGGCGGTGTGACAACCCCGTCGAGCAGCGCGAGCTCTCCCAGTGGTTCCTGCAGATCACCGAGTACGCCGACGAGCTGGTCGACTACATCGACGAGCTGGAGGGGTGGCCCGACTCCGTCCGGCAGATGCAGCGCAACTGGATCGGCCGGCAGTACGGCACCCGCCTGCCGTTCGCGGTCGGCGACGCCGACGACCCCGAGCGACACGGCACCGTCGAGGCGTTCACGACGCGGGCCGACACCGTCTTCGGCGCGACGTTCTTCGCGCTGGCTCCCGACCACCCCATCGCCGAGGAACTCGCCGCCGAGGACGATGCCGTCCACCAGTTCGTCCACCACGAGGCCGACCCGGACGGCGACGAGCCCAACGGCGTCGAGACGGATCTGGTCGCCACCAACCCCGTGACGGGCGACGAACTGCCCGTCTTCGTCGCGGACTTCGTCCTCTCGGACGTCGGCACCGGCGCGCTGATGGGCGTGCCCGGTCACGACGACCGGGACCACGAGTTCGCGTCGAAGATGGGCGTCGACATCGACCCCGTCGTCGCGCCCGAGCCCGAGGACTGGGACGGCGAGTCGGTCCCGGACGCACCGGACGTCTCCGAGAGCGCGTTCACCGACGACGGCGTGCTCGTGAACTCCGGCAAGTATTCCGGACTGGACAGCGAGACCGCCCGCGAGCGCATCACCGCGGACACCGAGGGCGCGGAGGAAGCGACCCAGTACCGCCTGCGCGACTGGGGCATCTCCCGCCAGCGCTACTGGGGGACGCCGATCCCGGTCGTCCACTGCGACGACTGCGGCCCAGTGCTGGTCCCCGAGGACGACCTGCCGGTCGAACTGCCCGAGTTCGTCAACACGACGGGGAACCCGCTGGACGCCGCCGAGGAGTGGAAGCAGACGACCTGTCCGGACTGCGGCGGCGACGCCGTCCGCGAGACGGACACGATGGACACGTTCGTCGACTCCTCGTGGTACTTCCTGCGGTACGTCTCGCCGGATCTGGAGGACGCGCCGTTCGACCAGCCACAGGCCAACGACTGGATGCCGGTCGACCAGTACGTCGGCGGCATCGAGCACGCGGTGATGCACCTCCTGTACTCCCGCTTCTTCACGAAGGTTATCGCCGACGAGGAGGGGCTGGAGCACCGCGAGCCGTTCACGAACCTGCTGGCGCAGGGGATGGTTCAGCTGGAGGGCGAGGCGATGTCGAAGTCGAAGGGCAACACCGTCTCCCCCCAGCGCATCGTCGAGGAGTACGGCGCGGACACCGCCCGCCTGTTCATGATGCAGGCGGCCCAGCCCGAACGGGACTTCGACTGGACCGAGGAGGGCGTCCGCTCGACGTACCGCTTCCTGACGCGGCTGAAGAAGCTGGTCGAGGCGTTCGATAGCGAGGACGCCGACGGCGAGGCGCGGACCGCCTCGGAACGGTCGAGCGGCGACGAGCCGCGAGACGGCGACCGCGACGCCGTCGCCGAGTACGTCGCGAGCGAGACGGAGGCGGCCGTCGCCGTGGCGACCGAGGAGTACGACGACCTGACGTTCAACGTCGCGCTCCGCCAGGCCCAGGACCTGGTCGGCACGCTGCGGAGCTACCGCGACTACGCCGACGACGTGCACGCCGAGACGTTCGAGCGCGGGCTGAACGTCGCGGTGCGCCTGCTCGCGCCCGTCGTTCCCCACCTCGCGGAGGAACTGTACGACGAACTCGGCGGCGAGGGGTTCGTCGCGGAGGCCGACTGGCCCGGGGCCGAGGCGGACCGCGAGACGGTCCGGGAGCGCCGGAACCTCGTGGAGAACACCCGGGAGGACGTGCGCCAGATCGTCGACGTGGCGGGCATCGACGACCCCGAGCGGATCGACGTGGTCGTCACGCCCGAGTGGAAGTACGACGCCCTGTCCATCGCCGTCGAGAGCGACGCCGACAACCTGATCTCCGAACTGATGGGCGAGGCCCACATCCGCGAGCAGGGCGACGCCGCGGCGTCCTACGGGCAGGACCTGCAGGCAGAGCGCGAGGCGCTGTCGCTCACGCTCGACCCCGAGACGGAGTACGAGTCGCTCGTGGCCGCCGCGTGGCTGATCGAGCGCGAGTTCGACGCGCCGGTCCGCGTCGTCCGCGCCGCGGAGGCCGACGACGACGTGGCGACCAAGGCCGAACCCGGGCGTCCGGCCATCGACATCGTCGAGTAGCGCGGGCGGGGCGTACCGCCGTCGATTCGCTTTTGTCCCCCGCGGCCGACGGCCAGCTCGTGGGCAGCCACGCCGACCGCGTCGCCGACCGGCTCCTTGACCGCCTCGCAGCGGCGCAACCGGCGATGGACTGGACGACCGAGCGCCGCGTCGGAAGCACGCCGGTCGACGTCGGCGGCGTCGGCGACGACGCGCTCTGTCTCGTCGAACTGGAGTGGCGGCGCGCCGACCCCGCGGACAACGCCGCGAAGCTGTTCCGCCACCTCGCCGACGGCGCGCTCGACGGGAACCGCCGCGTCGTCGTCTGCCAGTTGTTCACCGCGTACTACGACCTGACGAGCGGCGGCGTCTCCTCGAAGCGGCTGAACGCCGAGTTCGTCGGCCGAACGGCCGCCGAGTCGTTCGAGCGCGTCGGCTACCGGCCGGTCGACCTGGCGATCAACCCGCCCAAGCGCGGCGGCGACCTGCCCGACGACTGGGGGGCCGCGGTCGACGAGGCGGCCGAGGCGGTCGACGCTACGCTCGCTTGAGGAGCCGGAGGGCGAGCGTCGCGCTCACCAGCGCCGCACAGCCGGCGAGCAGCGCGGTCCCGACCCGCGAGACGCCGTCGACCGGCGTCCGCAGCCACGAGGTGACCAGGACTGTCGACGCGACCGTCGCGAGCCCCGCAAGCTCCGTCGTGGTGAACTCGCGCGTGAGGTCCATGGTCCACACTCCCCCATGTCGCCGGTAAAAACTGCCGATATCAGCCGATGTCGATCCGGCGGCCGTCGGACGGTTCCTCGCGCTTCGGCAGCGTCACGGTGAGGACGCCGTTCTCGTGGGTCGCCGAGACGGCGTTCTCGTCGACCGCGTCGGGCAGTCGGACGGTTCGATTCGCCGACTGTCGGCGGCGCTCGCGGCGGTGGTAGCGCGCGCCGTCGTCCCCCTCGACCGCCCGTTCCTCGGACCGCTCCGCCGACAGGCGGAGGCGGTCGTCGGCGACGGTGAGGTCGATGTCGTCGGCCTCGTACCCCGGCAGGTCCGCGGTCACGACGAACTCGTCGTCGCGCTCGGCCACGTCGACCGCGACGCTCCGCAGGTCCGCGCCGGCCCCGCGGAGGATCCCCTCCTCGGCCTGCCGGCTCATCCGGTCGAGAAGCTCCTGAACGTCGTCGAACGGGTTGCGTTGCATGGTGTTCCCCCGGGCTTTCGCCCTCGGTAGATCCTACCACGCTTGAGGGCTTAAACGTCGCGTCGGGGGTGACCCGGTTCGCAGGCGTCGCCGGTCTCAGTCAGTACAGGACGTGTTCGCTGTCGTAGGAGCCGAGCCGGCGGACCCAGCCGTCCTCGGCGATCGCGTCGAGCACCTCAAGGGCGTCCTGGGTACGGTCCTCGTACAGCCCGGCGGCCACGTCGATGTGGAACACGTAGTCACCGAGCCGCTCGCCGCTGGGGCGGGACTCGACGCGCGTGAGGTTGATGTCGCGCTCGGCGAACGGTTCGAGCAGTTCCAGCAGCAGGCCGGGGTAGTTGGCGTTCGGGTAGACGATGACGGAGCTTTTCCCGCCCGCTTCCGACCGGTCCCCCGACGGCGCGAGGACGAAAAACCGAGTCGCGTTGGAGGTCCGGTCCTGGATGTCCTCGGCGAGCACCTGCAGGTCGCCCCCCGAGTTGTCGGGGTGGCCGATGGCGGCCACGTTCGGGTCCTCCCGGGCGCGCTGGATGCCCCGCGCCGTGCTGGCGGTCGCCTCCAGTTTCGCGGAGGGGTACTCCGCCTCCAGGTACTCCCGGCACTGGGCCAGCGCCTGCGAGTGGCTGGCGACGACGGAGAACTCCGGGCCCTGCGCGAGCAGGCCGTGCCGGATCGGCGTGACGATCTCCCGGACGACGGCGACCTCGTGGTCGGCCAGCGCGTCCAGCGTCTCGGTGACGCTCCCCTCGATGCTGTTCTCGATCGGCACGACGCCGCGGGGGAACTTCCCGCTGGCGACGGCCTCGACGATGCCCGCGACGGACTCGCGGAACTCCACCTCGTCGGCGACGGCGGTCGCCGCGCGGTGGGAGTACGTCCCCTCGGGACCGAGCGTGACTGCTTGCATTGCCCCACTTTCCCCGGCAGAACGACAAAAGCACACCGGTCGCGGCGGCCGACGCGGGCACCGTCGACGCACGGTTCGGCGACCCTTCCCGGCCGGCGGCGGGGATCGGTTTTTTGCCCGCAGCGTCCCTGCATGCGTTCGTTATGACCACCCCCGGCGGCCACGGGTCAGCATGAGCGGCGTCCGGTCGGCCCTCGGCCGGCGTCGCCGCCTGCTCGGGGCGCTTGCCGCGTCGGCGGTCGTCCCCGCCGGCGAGGCCCGGGCGCACGGGACCGCCACGGCGGGCGACGCTCCGGCGGTGGCGCTCCCCGTGGTCGTCGCCGTCGCTGCGCTTGCGGGGATCGGCGGCGGGCTGGCGGCCGTCGCGGCGAACGCGTCGATCCGGCGCGACGCGCTGGCCGTAGTCGACGGTGCCGTCGGCGCGCTGCTGGTCGTTCTGGGCGTCGCGTACGCCGCGTCCGTCGCGACCGCCGCCCCGGCGCTCGCCGCCGCCGGGGTCGCTGTGGGCCTCGTCGCCGCGTGGGGCGCGCACGGACACGACCGCGTGACCCGCGACCACGCGGCCGCGGCGGCCGTGGTGACCCACCGTACGGTCGAGGGGGCCGCGCTCGCCGCGGTGTACCTCGCCGGGTCGACGGTGGGCGTCGCCGGCGCGGTGTTACTCGCCGCACACGCGACCGTCGAGACCGTCGCTATCGGCGCGATGTACGCCTCGACCGACCGTCGCCGTGGCGTGACCGCCGTGCTCGCGGTACAGGCCGGCTTCCTCGGCGGCGCCGCGGCCGGCTACGCGCTCTCCGTCGCGGTGCCGGCGACGCCGCGGGTCGTCGTGGTCGCGGCGGGAGCCGGCGCGCTGCTCGCGGTCGGTGCCGGCGAGATCACCCACGCCCGCGGCGGGCGGTCGGCCCCGACCGGGTCGCCCTGACGCGCGCGGCGGTTCCCCGGATCCGGAGTTACAAGCCCGCTCGGCCGTACCTTCCGGTATGGGACCGGACCCCGACCCCGCCGGACTCCCCGACGGCCTCGACGCGGGGGGCTGGACCGAGCGCGACCGGACCGTCGAGTCACCGGTCGACCTGCCGACCGCGTCGGTTCGCGGCCACACCGCGGTGTACGAGGACGCCGCCCTGCGGGAGTCGGTCCGCGACGCGACCGCGGGGACGCTCGACCGGACGTGGCGGTTCTTCTTCGCCTCCCGCGTCGTCGTCTCGCCGCTGCCGCCCGGCGTCGGGACGGCAGCGCTGTTCCCGACCGTCGCCGCCGCGGCCCGGGAGTCGTTCGCCGACGACCTGCGGGACCGCGGCTTCGCGGACCTGAACCGCCGCCGAGTCGGCCGCGTCCGCGTCGGCACCGGCGACCGCGCGACGCTGACCCGGTACGACGGCGTCCTGCCGGTGGAACGGGGCGGCGACCGCCGCGACCTGCCCGTCGAAGCCCTGCTCGCGGTCTGGAGCCGCGACCGGAGCTTCCGGGTCGCCGGCGGCGGGTATCCGACCGACGGGTTCGCGTCGGTGCTCGACGGCGACGAGCGCGCGGCCGTCGACGCGCGTTCGGGCACCGAGTACCGCGAGGCGCTGCTCGACCTGGTGCGGGGCGTCGAATAGAGACGGCAGAAGGGGAGTCGCGTTACCGATTCAGCGCGTGGATCGCGTGCCCCAGCGCGTTCGCGCAGGCTTCCATCACGCCCTCGGCGAGCGTGGGGTGGGTGTGGACCGTCGACGCCACGTCCTCCAGCGTCGCGCCCATCTCGATGGCGAGGCCGAACTCGGCGATCAGCTCCGACGCCTCGGGGCCGACGACCTGCGCGCCGAGGATGAAGCCGCTGTCCTCGTCGGCGACGACGCGGACGAACCCCTCGTCCTCGCCGGTGGTCAGCGCCCGGCCGCTGGCGCGGAACGGGAACTGGCCGACGACGGGGGTGAAGCCGGCGTCCTCGGCCTCGGCCTCGGTGAGCCCGACGGTGCCGACCTCGGGGTCGGTAAAGACCGCGGCGGGGACCGCCTGATAGTCGAGCGCGGCGGGTTCGCCGGCGATCACCTCGGCGGCCACCTCGCCCTCCTTGCTACCCTTGTGGGCGAGCATCGGCTCGCCGGCCACGTCGCCGACCGCGAAGATGTGGTCCTGCTCGGTGCGGGCGCGGTCGTCCGTCTCGATGAAGCCGTCGTCGTTCGGCTCGATGCCCGCCGCTTCGAGGTTGAGCGTGTCGGTCACCGGCTGGCGGCCGACCGCGACGAGCACCTTGTCGGCGTCGAAGGTCTCGGCCGCGCCGCCGTCCGCTTCCGCAGCGGCCTCCTCGTCGACAGTCTCCGTCGACACGCGGATCCCGTCGTCGACTTCCTCCCAGCCGCTCGCGGTCCGGCCGAAGTGGAAGTCGATGCCGAGTGACTCGGCGCGGTCGCGGACGATCCGCTTGACGTCGTCCTCGTAGCCCGGCAGCACGTCGTCCAGCATCTCGACGACGGTCACGTCGGTGCCGAGCTTGGCGAACACCGTCGACAGCTCCATCCCGATGTAGCCCGCGCCGACGACGACCATGCTGTCCGGCAGCGAGTCCAGCGCGAGCGCGTCCCGCGAGGAGAGCACCGGCTCGTCCTCGTAGGAGAACCCGGGGATCTCGATGGGCCGGGAGCCGGTCGCGATGATCGCGTGCTCGAACTCGACGGTCTCGCTGCCCTGCCCCTCGCCGCCGTGGGCGACGCGGACGCTGTTCTCGTCGGCGAACTCCGCCCGCCCCTCGATGAGGTTGACGCCGTTCGCCTTGTTCAGCTTCTCGACGCCGCTCGTGAGCTGGTCGACCACGCCGTCCTTCCACTCGACCATCTTCGCCAGGTCGACCGCGGGGTCGGCGTGGACGCCCATCTCCTCGGCGTTGCCCGCCTCGTGGGCCACGTCCGCCGCCGTGATCATGGCCTTCGACGGGATGCAGCCGTGGTTCAGGCAGCTCCCGCCGTAGGCGTCTTTCTCGACGAGCGTCACGTCGAGGTCCAACTGACCGGCGCGGATGGCGGCCACGTAGCCGCCCGGTCCCGCGCCGATCACCAGTACGTCAGTTCCTGTTGCGATGTCTCCGACGACCATTACTCTAGTAGCAGTAGCTCCGGCTGTTTCAGGTATTCTTTCACGCGGTTCGTAAAGCGTGCGGCGTCAGCGCCGTCGACGATGCGGTGGTCGGCCGACAGCGACAGCGGCAGCGTGTGGCGCGCGACCACCTCGCCGTCCTCGACGACCGGGCGCTGCTCGATGGTGCCGAGCGCGAGGATCGCCACCTCGGGGTAGTTGATGATCGGCGTCGCGTACTCCCCGCCGATCCCGCCGATGTTCGTGATGGTGAACGTGCCGCCCTGCATCTCGTCGATGCTGATGGAGCGGTCCCGCGCCTTCTGGACCTTCTCGTTCATCTCGGAGGCGATCTGGAGCAGCCCCTTGCGGTCCACGTCGTCGACCACGGGCACCATCAGGCCGGCGTCGGTCGCCGTCGCCACGCCGACGTTGTAGTACTGCTTCTTGACGATCTCCTCGTTCTCCTCGTCGAGGCTGGCGTTGACCATCGGGAACTCCTTCAGCGCCGCCGTGACGGCCTTCATCACCAGCGGCATGTACGTCAGCCGGATCCCGCGGTCCTCGGCCTCGACCTTGAGGCGCTCGCGGGTCTCCACGAGGTTCGTCACGTCGACCGTGTCGTGGTGGGTGATGTGGGGTGCGGTGTACTTCGACTGCTCCATCTGGTCGCCGATGGACTTGCGGACGCCGCGGTACGGCTCGCGGACCTCGCGCTCGGCCGGCTCCTCGCGCCGGGCCAGCGCCTCGGTGTCGGCGCGCTGGGCCTCCTGCTGGGCCTGTGCGTACTCGCGCACCGCCTCGGGCGTGACGAAGGGCTCGCCGTCGCGCTCCTCGGTCGCGGGGACGGCGTTCAGGTCGACGCCCTCCTCCTCGGCGAGTTTGCGCGTCGCGGGCGCGGCCAGCGTGCGGTCGCGGTCGGCCGACTCGACCGATGCTGCGGTGCCGCCCGTCGCCCCGCCGGTTTGGGCGCTGTCGGCGGACACCGCGCCGGCGTCGGCCTCGGCGGTTGCGCCGTCGTCCGCGCCGCCCGTCGTCGTCTCGGCGGTCGCCGGCTCCGGTTCGGCCTCGTCGTCCTCGGCCGCGGCGCGCACGTCCTGTTCGGTCACGCGGCCGCTCGGGCCGCTGCCCTCGACGGCGGCGATGTCGACGCCGAGTTCGCGGGCCAGCCGTCGTGCGCTCGGCGCGGCGAACACGCGGCCCTCCGGCGTCTCGACCTCCTCGTCGGCGTCGACGGCCGTCTCGCTGCCCGCGTCGCCCGCCGGTTCGGATGCGGCGTCGTCGCCCGCCGGCTCGGCGGTCTCCTCGGCTGGTTCGTCGGCCTCGCCCTCCACGTCGAACGTGATGATCACCGTCCCGACGGGGACCATCTCGCCCTCCTCGGCGTTGATGTCGCGGACGGTGCCGTCGACCGGCGACGGCACCTCGACGATGGCCTTGTCGGTCTCGACCTCCGCGACCGGCTGGTCCTCCTCGACCGCGTCGCCCTCGTCGACGAGCCACTGGACGATCTCGCCCTCGCTGACGCCCTCGCCGACGTCGGGCAGCTTGAATTCGCGTACCATTGTTCAGAACTCCACGGCGTCGCGGATGCCCGTCTTGATCCGCGCCGGTTCGGGGAGATAGTAGTCCTCCAGCGCGTACAGCGGGAAAGGCGTATCGAAGCCGGTGATCCGTTCGACGGGAGCCTCCTGATACAGCATTGCCTCCTCCTGAATGATGCTCGTGATCTCCGCGCCGAGCCCGCCCGTCTTCGGAGCCTCGTGGACGACCGCCGCGCGGCCGGTCCGCTTGAACGACTCGACGATGGTGTCCTGGTCCAGCGGCGAGACGGTGCGGAGGTCGACGACTTCCACGTCGATCTCACCCTCGAGGTCCTCGGCCGCCTCCATCGTCGGCCGGGTCATCGCGCCCCAGGTGAACACCGAGATGTCGCTTCCCTCGCGGCGGACCGCGGCCTCGCCGATCGGCACCTCGTAGGACTCCTCGGGCACCTCGCCGCGGAACGCCCGGTAGATGAGCTTCGGTTCGAGGAAGACGACGGGGTCGGGGTCCCGGATCGCGCTGGTCAGCAGCCCCTTCGTGTCGTACGGCGTCGACGGGATGACGACCTTCAGGCCGGGCTGGTGGACGAAGAAGGCCTCCGTCGACTCCGAGTGGTGTTCCGGCGCGCGGATGCCGCCGCCGTACGGCGCGCGGATCGTCATCGGGCAGGTGAACCGGCCGCGGCTCCGCGTCCGGATGCGCGCCGCGTGGGAGACGATCTGGTCGAAGCCGGGGTAAATGAAGCCGAGGAACTGGATCTCCGGCACCGGCCGCAGGCCGTACGCGGCCATGCCGATCGCGGTGCCGATGATCCCGGACTCGGCCAGCGGCGTGTCGATCACGCGCCGGTCGCCGAACTCGTCGTACAGCCCCTCGGTGGCGCGGAACACGCCGCCGTTTTTCCCGACGTCCTCGCCCATCACGAGCACGTCGTCGTCCCGGTGCATCTCCGTCTCCAGTCCGTCTCTGACCGCCTGTACGAGCGTGAGGTCTTGGGTCTGTGATTCTGCTGCCATAGTCAGTCCTCCAGTAGCGCGTCGTCGCCGTGCGTCTCGCGGATCCGTTCGAACCACTCCAGCTGTTCCTGCAGTCGCTTGGGCATGTCTGCGTACACGTGCGCGAAGATCTCCTCGGGGTCCGGCCGGTCGACCGACTCCGCGGCGTCGATGGCGTCGGCCACGTCCTCCTCGATCCCGGCCTCGATGGCGTCGATGCGCTCGTCGTCGAGCCGGCCGGTCGACTTCAGGAACGTCTCCATGCGCGGGATCGGGTCCTTCTGCTTCCAGCGCTCGACCTCCTCCTCCTCGCGGTAGACGGAGGGATCGTCGGCGGTGGTGTGTGCGCCAAAGCGGTACTGCACCGCCTCGATGAGCGTGGGCCGGAGCTGGCCCTGCCCGGGGTCTTTCGTCTTCTCGACGGCCTCGCGTGTCACCTTGTACACCGCGAGGGGGTCCATCCCGTCGACCTGCACGCCCTCGAAGCCGTAGGCCGTCGCCTTCTGGGCGAGCGTCTCGCTGGCTGTCTGGCGCTCCCGGGGGACCGAGATGGCCCACTGGTTGTTGTTACAGAAAAACACCGTCGGCGTGTCGAACACGCCGGCGAAGTTCAGCCCCTCGTGGAAGTCGCCCTCGCTGGTCGCGCCGTCGCCGAAGTAACAGAGGAACGCCTTCTCCTCGCCTTTCAGCTTCGACGCCCACGACGCGCCCGTCGCGTGGGGGATCTGCGTGGCGATGGGCACCGCCGAGGTGAACACGTTCAGCTCCTCGGGGATCTCCATCCCCTCCTCGCTGCCCATCCAGTACAGCAGCGTCTGTTTCAGGGAGAGCCCCCGTGCGAGCGCCGCGCCGTGTTCGCGGTAGCTCGGGAACAGCCAGTCGTTCTCGTCTAACGCGTGAGCGCTGCCGATCTGTGCGCCCTCCTGCCCCGACAGCGGCGGGTACGTCCCCATCCGCCCCTGTCGCTGGAGGCTGACGGCCCGCTGGTCGAACCGGCGGGCCAGCCGCATCTCGCGGTACATCTCCACCAGCTCCTCGTCGGAGAGGTCGGGTACCTCCGCCTCGTCGAGTACCCGACCGGTGTCGTCCAGCACCTGTACGCGGTCCTGGGGATCGTGCTGTAACGTACTCACGGTCGGACCCTCCGTTCCATACCTGCACGGACGATCGCTCGGGTTATATGATTTTCGTAAATAATTTACTATCAACCCCATTCTTGCCAGCGGTTCGCATGGACGTGCGGGGAGCGCGGGCGAAAGTCGACGAAGATTCAAAACTCCCCCGAGAAGTTAGAAACCTTTTCCGCGAATCCGCCAGTCGCCGTGTTCGGTGACCGATCGGTCAGGAGCCGCGGCGACGCCGGCCCGTCCTGTACTGTCGCAACGCTGCCGGGGCCACGACGGCCGTCAGGCCGACGCCCGCGCCTCTTCGCGGGCCTGCTCGACGGATTTCCCCTCCCGCAGGACGGCGTCGACGAACAGTTCGCCGGCCTTGTACGAGGAGCGAACCATCGGCCCGGAGGCACAGTAGAGGAAGTCGAGTTCGTCCTCGGCGACGCGCCGCCACGTGTCGTACTTGTCCGGGTGGACGTACTTCCGGACGGGCAGGTGGTCCCGCGAGGGCCGGAGATACTGGCCGAGCGTCACCACGTCCACGTCGGCCGCCCGGAGGTCCGCGAGGGTGCGGTACACCTCGTGGTCGTACTCCCCGTGGCCGAGCATGATGGAGGTCTTCGTGTACGCGTCGGACTCGCGGGCCGCCTGTTCGAGCACGCGGAGGCTCTGTTCGTAGCCCGCTCGCGGGTCCCGCACCCGCCCCTGCAGGCGCTGGACCGTCTCGACGTTATGGGCGATCACGTCCGGGTCGGCGTCGATTATCTCCCGCACTAACCGTTCCTCGCCCTGGAAGTCGGGGATCAGCACCTCGACGAGGATCCCGGGGTCGCGACGCTTGATCTCCCGGATCGTCTCCGCGAAGTGGCCCGCGCCCTGCCCGTCCAGGTCGTCGCGGTCGACCGACGTGAGAACGACGTAGTCCAGCCCGATTTCAGCGACCGCGCTGGCGACGTTTTCGGGTTCGTCGGGGTCCAGCGGCTGGCCGCCGCCGGTGTCCACGTCGCAGAACCCGCAGTTCCGGGTACAGGAGTCGCCCATCAGCATGAACGTCGCCGTCCCGCCGCCGTCGCCGTCGGCGGCGTCGTCAGCCTCCCCGTTCGGCGACCCGCTGGTTCGCCCGCTCCAGCACTCCCCGAGGTTCGGGCAGTTGGCCTCCTCGCAGACCGTGGTCAGGTCGTGGTCCCGCAGCGTCTCCTTGATCCCGGTGAACTCCTCCCCCGCCGGCGGCTGGACCGCCAGCCAGTCGGGCTTTCGCGGGCGGCTCATGGTCGATCCTGACGGACCATCCGGTGAAAAGCGGTGGGGTTTGGCGACCGTTGCGCTCGCCGTCGAACCGGCGGCTATTTTTCCCCACCAATATCTAAAACTATTTGTAACATTAGATAACGATAGCAAAAACGATGTGGAACGCGGACGACGACCTCACCGAGGGGCCGATAGGCCGGACGCTGGTCGTGCTCGCCCTCCCGCTCGTCGCGCAGAACCTTGTGCAGGTCGTCCAGCAGGTCGTCGACACCTTCTGGGTCGGCCGCCTCGGCGAGGACGCCGTCGCCGCGGTGGGGCTGAACTACCCCGTGACGGCGATGCTGACCTCGGTGGCGGTCATGGCCCCGTTCGTCGGGACGCAGGTGATCGTCTCCCAGCGCGTCGGCGCGGAGGAGTACACCGGCGCACGACGGATCGCCGTTCACGGGCTCTCCTTCGGCGTCGCGCTCGCGGTCGTCGTCACGGGCGTCGCCGTGGTCGGAGCCGACCGGGTCGTCTCCTTGCTCGGTGCCGACCCGACGGTCGCGCCGCTCGCCGCGACGTATCTGGCGACGTGGGCGCTCGGCGTGCCCGCGATGGCGGCCAGCGACGTGCTGGAGGGCGGCTTCGTCGGGTGGGGTGACTCCCGGGCGGCGCTGTACGTCAACGCCACCGCCGTCCTCGTCAACGTCGCTCTGGACCCGATACTGATCTTCGGGTGGGGGCCGGTCGACGGGATGGGGATTCGCGGCGCGGCGCTGGCGACGGTGGCCGGCTACGGCGTCGGCTTCCTGCTCGCGCTGGCGATGGCGCTCGGCCTCCGGGACTCGTTTATACTCTCCCGCGACGCGGTGGCGTTCGACCTCGGGGAGTACCGCGAACTGGTCACCGTCGGCGCGCCCGCGGCGGGACGGCGGATCGCACAGGACGGCGTCCGGATCGTCGTCGTCGGCATCGTCGCGACTGTCGGCGGCGCGGCCGGCCTCGCCGCCTACACCGTCGGCGCGCGGGTCGCGAGCGTCGCCTTCATCCCGGCGAGCGGGCTGAGTCAGGCTGCCCAGAGCGTGATCGGCCAGAACATCGGGGCCGAACTCCCCGAGCGCGCGCGCCGGACGACGTGGGTCGGCGTGGCCATCGCCGCCGGCGCGCTGTCGCTCGTCGGCGCGCTCCAGTGGCTCGTCCCCGCCGGCCTGACCCGGCTGTTCGTCCCCGACGTGTCGCCGGCGGCGCTCGACCTGACCGTCGACTACCTCCGGATCCTCGCGTACGGGTACTGGGCGATCGGCGCGACGTACGTCCTTCGGGCGGGGTTCAACGGCGCGCGGCGGACCCGGACCAGCATGGTCGCCTCGCTGTGCCAGTACTGGGGCGTGCGCCTGCCGCTGGCGGTGGGCGGCGTCGTCCTCCTCGACGCGGGCGTCCACGCCGTGTTCTGGGCGGTGACGCTGTCGAACGTCGCCGTCGCCGTCGGCCTCGGCGCGTACTACTACTACAGCACGTCCTCGGGGATGCTCGACCGCGCCGTCTCGCAGGCCGTCGCCGACGACTGACGGCGGGGGACAGTCCGGTCCGCGCGACGTGCCGCGACGGAAACGCCTTTGCCCCCCGAACGCTCCCACCCACACGAGATGGAGGTCGCCGAGGTCGTCCCCGAGTTCGCCGACGCGTTCTCGTTCGACGAGTTCAACCGGATGCAGCGCGAGGCCCTGCCGGCGATCGTCGAGGGCGACGACAACGTCGTCGCCAGCGCGCCGACCGCCAGCGGCAAGACCGCGCTCGCCGAACTCGCGATCTGCAAGACGCTCGCCGAGGGTGGCACCGCGCTGTTTATCGCCCCGATGCGCGCGCTCACCAACGAGAAGGAGAGCGAGTGGGAACGCTTCGAGGACCTGGGCTACTCCGTGTACGTCGTCACCGGCGAGCGCGACCTGAACCCGCGGCGCGCCCGCCACGCCGACATCCTCGTGATGACGCCGGAGAAGGCCGATTCGGCGACCCGGAAACACGACACGCGCCGGTACGACTTCGTGACGGACGTGGACTGCTGTGTCATCGACGAGGTCCACCTGCTCGACTCGGACCGCCGCGGGAGCGTGCTGGAGGTGACGGTGTCGCGGCTCCGCCGGCTCTGTGACCCCCGGATCGTCGCGCTGTCGGCGACGATGCCGAACGCAGGGGACGTCGCCGCGTGGCTCGACGCCCCGCCCGAGTCGACGTTCGAGTTCGGCGAGGAGTACCGCCCGGTCGACCTCAACGCCGACGTGAAGACGTACACCCACGGCGAGAACTCCTTCGCCGACAAGTACCGGCGGCTCTACCGCACGCTGGACCTCGCCGAACCGCACGTCCGCGACGGCGGGCAGGCCCTGGTGTTCGTCTCCTCCCGGCAGGACACCGTGCAGGCGGCCAAGAAGACCCGGGACGAGATCGCCGAGCGCGACGTGCCCGTCGGCGCGCGCGGCGACTACGACTTCCACACCGAGACGAAGCGACTGGAGAACGAGACGCTCCGCAAGTCCGTGCTGGACGGCGTCGCCTTCCACCACGCCGGCCTCTCGAAGAACGACAAGGACCTCGTCGAGGAGTGGTTCAAGGAGGACAGGATCCAGTTCCTCTTCTCCACCTCGACGCTGGCGTGGGGCGTGAACCTCCCTGCCCGCTGCGTCGTCATCCGGGACACGAAGCTCCACGACCCGCTGGAGGGCGAGGTCGACATGAGTCCCCTGGACGTGCTCCAGATGCTCGGCCGCGCCGGGCGACCGGGGTACGACGACGTGGGCTACGGCTGGGTCGTCTGCGACCGCTCGGAGGCCGACAAGTACCGCCGCCTGCTACGGGAGGGCAAGGAGATCGAGTCCCGCCTCGCCGAGGACCTGGACGCCCACCTGAACGCCGAGATAGCGATGGGCACCATCGAGGACCTGGACGACGTGATGTCGTGGCTCGAAACCACGTTCTACTACGTCCGCGCCCAGAGCCAGCCGGCCGAGTACGACTTCTCGAACCTCCGGGACCGCGTCCGCGGCGAACTTGAGCGGCTGGTCGACCGCGGCTTCGTCGAGACGGACGCCGACCTCGGCGTCGCCGCGACGGGGCTGGGCGTGCTCGCGTCGAAGTTCTACCTCCGGCTGGCGACCGCCGAGCGGTTCCACGACCTCGCCACCGGCGACGACGTGACGACCGAGGGGATCCTCCGGACCGTCGCCGGCGCGACGGAGTTCGACAGCGTCAGCGCGCGCCAGTCCGAGCGCGACGCGGTGTCCGCGGTGCTCACGGGACAGGACGCGGGCGACCTCGAACCCGGACCGCGGAAGGTGCTCGCCATCCTCCGCTCGTCGATGACCGGCTCGACGCCCTCCGAACTGCGCAGCGACGCGTGGGTGATCCGGCAGAACGCCGTGCGCCTGCTGTCGGCGCTCCGGTCGTTCCTCGAACGCTTCGCCGACCCCCACGCCGCCGCCCTCGCCCGCCGCGTCGAGGCCCGCGTCGAGCACGGCGTGAGCGAGCGGGCGGTCGGGCTGACGGCCATCGACGGCGTCGGCTCGGGGAGGGCGAGCAAGCTCGCGTCGGAGGGGATCGAGACGCCCGCCGACGCCGTGGACGCCGGGGCCGACGGGCTCGCGGCCGCCGGCCTCTCCGACGGCGTCGCCGAGCGCGTGCTGAAGGCCGCCCGTGGCCTGCCGAGGGTCGTCGTCGAGTGGGGCGATTTCCCCGAGACGGTCGCCCGCGGCGAGAACGACCTGTGCGAGGTGACCGTCCGCAACGTCGGCGGCGCGGCGCAGGCGGGCGTCCGCGTCACGGTCAACGGCGTCGAGATGACCGCGACCGAGGGGTATCTGAACGACAGCATGACGGTCCCGGTCGGCGTGTTCGGCGGCGACGCCGACGAGATGTCGTTCACGGTCAGCGTGGCGTTTCCGGAGCTGCCGCTGCTGCCGGTCGAGGAGCGTCGGACGGTTCGCGTCGGGTAACCCCGTGTTGAAACCGCTCCGGTTCGGCACGGATTTTATTCCGCCACGGGATCAAGGGTAACCCAGTCATGGCGATCGATCGCCGGTCCCTGTGGGCACTCCTCCTCACGACAACTATCGCCGGTGGCGTCGGCTTCTGGGCCCTTTCGTTTTACTCCGACCCGTACACGAAAACGGTGGTCGGGATCCTTCTCGCCGTGATTCTCGCCCGTCTCGTCTTTCCGACGTTTCGCGACTACCGGTTCGACGACGCGGCCGTTGGCCGTGGTGTGCGAACGTTCCCGGTCGCGCTGCTGGTCGCCCTCATCGTGACCCAGTCGTTCGTGCCGGCGGACGCTATCGCCGCCGCGAAGGCGCTCCTCGCGGCGGTTGCGGTCGCCGCTGGTACGAGCTATCTGGTCGCAGCGTACGACGTTCGTGCGGCACTCGCCCGGCGGATCTAACGACGCCGCCCGCCGCCGAGCTCAGGCCGTCCGCGTCAGCAGTTCCTCGCGCAGTTCCGCCGCCCCGTCCGCGACCGCGTCCGCCTCCGAGAGGTCCATCTCGGCGTTGGTTTCGGTGCGGTAGCCCACGGCGACCATCCCGGCGCGCTTCGCGGAGCGGACGCCGTTTTTCGAGTCCTCGACCGCGACGCAGTCCTCGGGGGCGACGCCGACCCGCTCGGCGGCGTGTTCGAACACGTCCGGTTCGGGCTTGCTGTCGCCGTCGACGTGGTCCGCGCTCACGAGGTCGTCGAACAGGTCGTCCAGTTCGAAGCGGTCGACCACCAGGTCGATCCACTCGGGCGGCGACGAGGAGACGACGGCGACGCGCAGGCCGCGCTCGCGGAGCCGTTCGACGAGGTCGCGAAAGCCCGGCATGAGGCTGACCTGCTCGGTGTAGATCGCTTCGGCGGCGGACTCGTAGCGGTCGAGCCACGCCTCGCGGGCGATCGCCACGTCGTAGTTCGCGTCGAGGTAGTCGTAGATCTCGCGGTAGTTCATCCCGGTGATCTCCTGCTCCGTCACCCCGCCGTCGGGGACCGCGGCGGGGAGGATCTCCTCGGTCTCGAGTTCGACCCAGTAGTCCTCGGAGTCGACGATCACGCCGTCCATGTCGAAGCAGACGGCACGCATCAGCGGCCACCTCGGGCGGTCCCGGTGTCGGTCACGTCGTCACCGGTCCCGGTCGGTCCGTCGCGGCCGGCGTCGGTCGGTTCGTCGCCACGCAGCCAGCGTTCGGTCGATCCGTACACGCCCGGGACCACGACGGGCAGCGACTAAAGCCGTCGGATCGGTGTGAACCAACGGGCGATTTATGCCCTTTCAGTTTACAGATCCATGACAGATGGGTCGCGGGGGCGACCCCGTGGCTGCCATCCGGAGGCCACATGACCGACGACAGCCAGGGAACGGCGTCGGACGGTGACGGGAGCGTCACCGACCGGTCCGGCCCCGACAGGGAGCAGGTGACGCTCACCGTCCGCTCGGGGCTGCTGGAGACCTGGGAGCGCCAGGCCGAGATGGCAAAGCTCGACCTCGACGAGTTCGTCGAACGGATGGTCGAGGCGGGCCGGATGAGCGTCAACGTCCAGCCCGACACCGACAGCTCCCCCGCGATGACCGAGGAACACGTCACCGACGAGATCCGCAGCCAGCTCCGGCGCGAGGAGTACCGGTCGTGGGACGACCTCGTCGAGGCGATCACCGGGGAGCTGGAGCGCCACGTCGAGGACGCGCTCGCGGAGATGCAGGCGGACGGCGAGGTCCGCTACAGCGGACTCCACGGCGGTTACCAGCTCGTCGAGGAGGACGAGCGATGAAGCTACGCACCAAGTCGGCGCTGCTCTTGCTTGCGATCGTCGTCGTGCTCGGGGCGGTCAACGTCGGCGCACTGCTGTTCTACCAGAACCAGCTCGTCCAGCAGGAGCGGGCGAACGTCGAGGGGGCAGCCGGCGACGCCGCCGGCTCCATCGACGAGCAGATAGAGAGCCGCAAGGACGAGGTCCAGCTGTTCGCCGCGAAGCATCCGAATCCCGCCCGGCTCAACGAGTCCGACGCGTTCCTCGAACGCACGTTCGACACCAGCCGGTTCTGGGCGGCCCACGTCGTTGACGCCGACGGTACCGTGGTGTCGGTGTTCGGGCCGTACACCGAGGAGAACCGGTCGGCGCTGCTCGGGTCGAACGTCTCGGACGAGCGGTACATCAGGATCGCCCAGCGGACGGGCGCGCCGGCGGCCTCACAGCCCGAATCGGTGCCGACGCGGAACGCGCCGTCGATATCCTTCGCCGCCCCGGTCCGCAACGACGAGATGGAGATCGTCGGCGTCGTGGTCGCCCGGCTGGTCGTCAACGACCGGACGCTGTTCGGCATGTTGCCGGCGCTGCAGAACCAGGGCCAGCAGGCGGTCGAAGTCTCCGACGGCGAGGGGCACACTCTCGTGTCGCCGCTGTACGAGTTCGACCGGACGGTCGGCGCGTCCGCGACCGTCGAGGACCTCGGATGGACGGTGACGGTGACGCGCAACCAGGGGCCGCTCAACCGCACGCTCCGGGAACTCGCGCTCATCCAGGGACTCGGCCTGCTCGTCATCGTCGGCTCCGTCGTCGGCTTCGGTGCCTGGCAGTACCGCGCGAACCTCCGGCAGACGGAGCGGCTGCTGGACGGGTTCGACCGCATCCGCGACGGCGAGTACAGCTACCGGCTCGACATGGCGTCGGCCGAGGAGTGGGAACAGATAAGCGACGGGTTCAACCACCTCGCGCGGGGGCTGGCGGCCCGGGAGGCGGAACTCCGCGAGCGCGAGCAGCGCCTCGGCGTGCTCAACCGCGTGTTGCGTCACAACCTCCGCAACGAGATGACGGTCATCCTCAACTACGCGGAGCTGCTCCGGGAGACCGCCGACGACGGGCGCACGGAGCAGGCCGCCGCCACGATCGTCGAGACGGGCCGGGACCTGACCGACCTGAGCGAGAAGGCCAGACAGATCGAGGAGGCGCTCGACGACGAGGCGCTCGGACTCGAGGACCAGGAGGTGGTCGGGATCGTCGAAGGGATCGTCGCGGACCTCCGCGAGGAGTACCCCGACGCCGAAATCAATCTGTCGGCCCCCGAAACGCAGCAGGTCGCCGCCGTCGAGTCGCTGTGGATCGCGGTCCGGAACGTCTGTGAGAACGCGCTCGAACACACCGACGCCGACGAGCCACGCGTCGACGTGACGGTCGAGACCGAGGAGCGCGACGGCGAGACCCGCGTCCGCGTCACCGTCGCCGACAACGGCCCGGGGATCCCCGACCAGGAGAAGAACGTCCTCGTCGAGGGGGAGGAGACCTCGCTCCAGCACGGCAGCGGCCTCGGCCTGTGGCTGGTCTACTGGGTCGTCGACAAGTCCCGCGGCACCCTCGTCTTCGACGAGAACGACCCCCGCGGCTCGGTCGTCACGCTCGACCTCCCCGCGAGCAAACCCGACGACTACTCCCCGTCGGCTCCGACAGTCACGGCCGACGACGGCGCGACGGTCGTCGGCGACGACTGACCGGCGGTTCACGCCGGCCCTGTCCCCTGACCGACGCGATACTGACTCCCGGCGAGCGAACAGTGGCGGCGTTCGGTCGACGGATCAAAAATGTGCGCCGCCTTGATCCGTCGTCAGCCGCCGCCGCGCCGCCGCATCGCGGCGAACGCGAGCGCGACCAGCGCGACCAGTGCGGGCAGCGCGCCGAAGCCGTCGAGCGGCATCGACGACCCGCCGTCGCCGCCGTCACCTGCGTCGCCGGTGTCGCTGCCGCCGCCGCTGTCGTCGCCGTCACCGTCCGTCCCATCGGAGCCGGGATCGGTCACGTTGACCCGGCCCGCGGTGACGTTGTTGACCTCGACGGTGTAGGTGCCGGCCTCGTCGATCTCCTGCTGGAACACCAGCACCCGCCTGCTGCTGGCGGCGACGGTCACCGTCTTGCGGTCGACGACCGTGTCGTCGAGCAGCAGGTTCGCCGTGAACGCGCCGTCGGCCTTCCCGGTGTTGTCGATGGTCACCTCGACGCCGGCCGCCTCGCCGACGCGGACCTCGGAGATGGACACCGCGGCCTCGACCAGTTCGAACTGCGGCTGGTTGACCGCCGCGACGAAGTCGGACAGCCCCGGCGAGACGCCGCGGTAGCGGTAATGCGTCTCGGTTTCGCCGACCAGCGTGGTGTCGAGTTCGGTCCACTCGCCGTCGACCTTCCGATGCAACGTAACGTCCCCGGCGCTGACGTTGCGCGATTCGACCGAGTCCTTGCTGACGCGGAACGTAAAGGACACCTGTGAGATGTTCTCATCCGCGACGCTGTGGCTGACGTTGACGTAGCCGACCGGTGCCGTGTTGTTCGTCTCGTTCGGGGTGAACTCGCCGGTCGTGTCGAGCTCGTCGTCGTCGCTGGTGACGTTCAGCGAGAAGTCGCCGCCCTCTTCGACGCTCACGTTGATCTCGTCGACGCTCGCTCTGTCGTCGCGGGATTCGGGCGTCGAGACGTTCACTGCGACGCTGCTGTTGGCGCTCGCGTTGTTCACGTCGATCGCGACCTGTGAGGTGTCGTTCTCCTGGGTGGCGTTGATCTCGACCCTGGTGTTCGTGTTCGACAGCCAGACGCTCGTCACCGGCTGCTGGGGGTCGTTGGTCCGCAGCTTCAGAATGGCGGACTTCGACCCCGGGGTGGTCGGCTGGAACTCGATGGTTGCGGTCCGCTGCTCGCCCGGTTCGAGCGTGAGGGGTGCCGCCGGCTCCACCAGTCCGAACGAGCC
Organism: Halostella salina; assembly: GCF_003675855.1. Lineage (NCBI taxonomy): Archaea > Methanobacteriati > Methanobacteriota > Halobacteria > Halobacteriales > Natronoarchaeaceae > Halostella > Halostella salina. The sequence continues at coordinate 538,473 of NZ_RCIH01000002.1, forward strand.
GGGGTCGGCCCCGACGACCGCAGCGCTTCCGACCCGGAGCGGCTCGCTGCCGCGGTTAGACAGCGTCACCGTCGTCGTCACGCGCTCGTCGAGCGTGACGTTGCCGAAGTCGACCGAACTCCGGCTGACGCGCAGTTCCGGCCGCGTCGCCGTCCCGGACAGCGGCACGTTCAGGTCCTCGCCGGTGGCCGTGCCGATCCCGAGCTGGGCCGTCTTCGCGCCGGTCGCTCCGGGCGCGAACTCGACGGTGACGGTGCGGCTCTCGCCCGCGGAGAGGGACCCGCTCCCGCCGCCGCTGACGACGGCGAACGCGTCGCCGTCGTCGCCGGCCACGTCGACGCCGGTCAGGTTGGCCGAGGCGTTCCCGGTGTTCGAGACGGTGACCGACAGCGTCGTCGCGTTCCCGACGACGGTGTCGTTGAACGACAGCGACCCCGGCTCGACGCCGAGGTCGCTCTCGACGGCGGTCGCAGTCGCCGACACCGACACCGTCCCGCGGTCCGTGTCGTTGGTGTCGAACGCGACGGCCCCGTCGTACTCCCCGGCGTCGTCGGCGCTGAACGCGACCGTCGCGCGGGCGCTCTCGCTCGCCGCGAGCGTGTCCGGGGTGCCCTCGGCGAGGGTGAACGCCCCGCTGTCGCCCTCGGCCGTCTCCGACACCGACAGCGGGCCGGTGCCGGTGTTCCGAACGACGACCGTCGCTCGCACCTCGGTGCCGGTGCGGACGTTGCCGAACTCGATGCTCGTCGGCTCGACGGCGACTGCCGGCACGCCCTCGGCGGTGCCGGTCAGTCCGACCGTATCCCCGCCGGGACCGTCGGTGTTGACGACCAGCTGGCCGTCGAACGTTCCCGGCGCGCTCGGGTCGAACCGCACCCGCACGCTGGTGCTCCCGCCGGGGTCGAGCGTCCGGCTCCCGGCGCTGGTGACGAACGCGGCGTCGCCACCGGTCCCGACGCTGGTGACGGTGCCGGTCGCGTTGCCGGTGTTGGTGACGGTCACGCTCGCGGCCGTGGCGTTGCCGACCGTCGTGGTGCCGAAGTCGACGCTCGACTGGTCGGCGCTGATCGAGGGTGTTCCCGTGTCGGTTTCGTTGGTGTCGGTCGTGTTGCCGTCCGTGGTGTTGCCGTCGTCGGTGACGTTGCCGTCGTCGGCCGTGTCGTCGTCGGTCGGCTCGTCGGTGGTGTCAGTCGGCTCGTCGGTGTCGTCATCAGCCGAGTCGTCGCCGCCACCGCCGACCCCACCGCCGCCACCACCGCTTTCCTGCTCGCCGTCACCCGTCAGGGCGACGGTCAGGGGCGGGCCGAACGACGGGTCGACGTTCTCGAAGACGAGCGTGCCCTCGGCCGTCCCGGTCGAGGCGGGCGCGAACTCGACGGTGACGGTGCGGCTCTCGCCGGGTTCGATGGTGAACTCGCCGCCATCGACGATGGTGTACGCCGACGACCCCTCGATGGTGGTGCCGTCGACGGCCAGCGGAACGACGCCGTCGTTCGTGACCGTCACCGTCTCCGTCGCGGTGCTGTCGGTCGCCGTTCCGGGGAAGGTGACCTCGCCCGGCGAGACGGGCGTTCGGTTGAGCGTGAGCGTGTAGTTCGACGGCCCGGTGACGGTGTCGTTCACCACGTCCGCCGCGGGCGCGTAGGTGGTGCTGTTGAGCGGCGGTTCGGCCCCGAGCGTGACGTTGCCGGCGAGTTCGATGCCGTTGCCGGGTTCGGCGTCGGCCAGCGAGACGCCCGGTAGGTCGAAATCGTCGGTGAGCGTGAACGGCTGGAGCGTCCCGTTCGCATCGGTCTGGAACGGGATGCCGTCGCCGATGCCCGAGTCGGGCGTGTGGGCGACCGCGACCAGTGCGTTCTCGACCGGCGCGCCGGTGTCGTCCGCGACGGTCACGTCGACGACGTGGGCTTGCGGGAGCTGCTGGACACCGACTTCATCGGTATCGCCGGTGAGATTGAACGGTCCGGTGATGTAGAAGTCGGGGACGCCGTCAGGGCTTCCGATGGTGCCGTTCTGGAGCAGGCTCACCGCGTAGGTGCCTTCCTCGACGTCGTCGACGGTGAACTCGCCGTTGTCGTTCAGTTGGGTCGTGTAGGTCGGCACGTCGGGCCCGGCGAGGATGACGGTCCCGTTCGTGACGGGGTCACCGTCGGCGTCGAGCAGCGTCCCGGTGGCGTTGACGGTGGGGACGGTGCCGTTCCTGGACAGCGGGACCGTCAGCGCCGGCCCGAACGACGGTTCGGGGTTTTCGAAGACGAGTGTGCCGTTGAGCGTCCCGGTCTCCGCCGGATCGAAGCCGACGGTGACGGTGCGACTCTCGCCCGGTTCCAGCGTGAACGCGCCGCCCTCGACGACGGTGTACGCAGACGATCCCTCGATGACGGTGTCGTTGACCGACAGCGGCGCGACGCCGTCGTTCGTGATCGTGACCGTCTCCGTTACCCTGTCGTCGGTCGGCGTGTTCTCGAAGGTCACCTCGCGCGGCGTGACGGCTGTCCGGTTGAGCGTGAGCGTGTAGCTCGCCGGGCCGGTGATGGTGTCGCTCACCAGGTCGGGTGCGGGCGTGTAGGCGGTGCTGTTGAGCGGCGGTTCGGCCCCGAGCGTGACGTTGCCGGCGAGTTCGATGCCGTTGCCGGGTTCGGCGTCGGCCAGCGTGACGTTGTTGAGTTCGAAGTCGTCGCTGAGGGTAAATGGCTCCAGCGTCCCGTTCGCGTCGGTCTGGAACGGGATGCCGTCGCCGATGCCCGAGTCGGGCGTGTGGGCGACCGCGACCAGCGCGTTCTCGACCGGTGCGCCGCCCTCGTCCTCGACGGTCACGTCGACCACGTGGGCCTGCGGCAGCGACTGGGTCCCCAGGTCGGTGTTGTCGGTGCTGACGTAGTACGGTCCGGTGATGTAGAAGTCTGGGACGCCGTCGGGGCTCCCCATGGTGCCGTTCTGGAGCAGGCTGGCCGCGTAGGTACCCGGCTCAACGTCGGTGACTGCGTAGCCGCCGGTGTCGTTCAGTTGGGTCGTGTAGGTCGGCACGTCGGGCCCGGAGAGGATGACGGTCCCGTTCGCGACGGGCGAGCTGTCGTTCGCTTCGAGCGCTCCGGTGACGGTGTAGCCCGCACCGCTCCCGGACAGCGGGACGGTCAGCGGCTCGCCGTTCGACGGCTCGGGGTTGGCGAAGACGAGCGCGCCTTCGGCCGTCCCGGTCGTCTCCGGGCTGAACGCGACGGTGACGCTACGGCTCTGCCCGGGTTCGAGGACGAAGTTCCCGCCGCCCTCGACGACGGTGTAGGCCGGCGACTCGACGACGGTGTCGGTGACGGCCAGTGACTCGTCGCCGTTGTTCGTGACCGTCACCGTCTCGGTGGTTGTGTTCCCGATGTCCGTCTCGGGGAAGCTCACCGCCCGCGGCGACACGGCGGTCCGGTTGACGGTGAACGCGAAGTCACGCGGGCCGTCGAGTGTCGTGTTGACGACCTTCCGCTCGGGCGCGTAGGCCGTGCTGTTGGACGGCCGGGTCGCGCCGACGGTGACGTTGCCGGCGAGTTCGACCCCCGGTGTGCTCGCGTTCGGTGCCCGCAACACGCCGTTCTCGTTCGCCGGGATCGGGATGCCGTCGCCGACGCCGTCCGTGGACGTGTGGCCGACGACGACGGTCGCGCCGGGGACCGGTTCGCCGGCGTCGTCGGTGACGGTGACGTTGACGACGGACGCCGCCGGCACCGGCTGCTCGCCGAGGTCAGTGACGCTCCCGCTCGCGTCGAAGGCCCCGAAGAAGAACAGGTCCGGGACCCCGTCTTTCTCGACGCCGATCGTCTCGTCCTGGACCAGGCCGACAGCGTACGTTCCGGGTTCGACCCCGGACAGGTTGAACGCGCCGCTGTCGTCCAGTTGGACTTCGTAGTTCGGAGCGTCGGGGCCCTGGCTGGCGAACACGGTGCCGTCCGTCACCGGGTCGCCGTTTGCGTCGACCACCGACCCCGTGATGTTCGTTGGCTGTTCAAGCGTGACCGTGACGTCCGTGGGGGAGTCGACCCCCGCGAAGGAAGTCCGGTTTTCGACGTAGTCCGTGCCCGGCGGGGGCGACACGGTCGCGTAGATTGGGCCCGTGTTGGCGACCTCGATGCCCGGCTGCCCGTTCGGAACGTGGGTCATCCGCCCCTGTGAGTCCGTCGTCGGTCCAACCTCGGTGCGGTACTCGTAGAACGAAACCAGGGCCTCGCTGGCGGCGTCGTAGCTGTTGAACGACACCTGGGGCAATTGCTCGTGGACGAGTTTCACCCGAGCATCCTCGATCGGCGCGCCCGTCTCGTTCTCGACCGTGACGTCCAGAACGTTGCCGGCCGGGACGCTGAAGTCCCGCGTCGTGTCGCTCGCCGTCGTCACCGTCCCCAGCGCGGCGAAGTCGGCGACGCCGTCACGCGGGAACGCCGTCGTCACGCTCGGGTCGGGGTTGACTATCCCCTGCCAGTATTTCACCTCGTACGTTACGCCGGACCGGGCGGTGACGGAGTACCCGCCGGTCGCGTTCGTCGTGGTCCATCTCCGGTCCTCGGGGGTCGTCAGCGCGAGCGTGACGTTCGCCGCGCCCGTGCCGTTCGGATAGGTGACCTGTCCGCTGACCTGATTCCCCTGGTCGAGCGTGACGGCCGCCTCGGTGGGGCCGTCGACGGTGACGGTCGTCGCGTTCGACAGGTAGTTCGACCCGCCGGGTGGCTCGACGAACACCTCGACCTCGCCGTCGACCTCGACCCCGGCCTGACTCCCGTGTTCAGGAGTCCAGACGCCGTCGCCGTCGGTGGTCCCCTGCGCCACTGCAGGGGTCCCCCGGGTCTCGACGACGGTGACGCTCGCGCCCTCGATCGGGTTCCCGGCGTCGTCCTTGACGGCCACGGCCAGCACGTCCCCCGTCGGGACGGTGATATCCCGGACGGTGTCCTCGGTCACCGTTATCTCGCCCGCGCCGGCGATGTCGGCGACGCCGTCGCGCGGGTACGTGCTACCGCCGTCCGGCCCCCTCGATCGCTGCCGGTACGCAATCCGGTAGGTCACGCCGGGCTTTACACGGGCGGAGTACGCCCCGTTTCCATCCGTGGTCGCGGCGAAGTCCTCACCGGCCGTCCCGTTGACGAACCAGACCGTGACGTTTGCCGCGGCCGTGCCGTTGGGGTACGTCACCGTCCCGTTGACGGCCACACGCCTGTCGAGCGTGAGCGTCTCCGCGGTGTCGCCGGTGACGTCGAGGACGGCCCTGTCCTCGCCGTAGCTCGCGTTCGGCCCGTCGACGCGGAGTTCGGTCGCGCCGCTGAGTTCCAGCCCCGGTCGGGCGTTCGGCGGATGTGTCATCCGGCCGTCGGCGTTCGTCGGCAGGCCCCGGTCCTGGCGGTACGCGTAGATCCCCATCGGCTCGCCGGCGACCGACGTATCCACCGCGACGGACGCGCCCTCGAGGGCGGCACCGTTCACGTCTTCGACGGTGGCGTTCAGGACGTTGCCGGCCGGTACGGTGAACTGCGCGGTCGTTCCGGTGCCCGAGTCGACCGTGCCGAGCGCCGCGAAGTCGGCGACGCCGTCGCGCGGGAACGCGGCTATCGGGTCCTGCCAGACCGGAGCCTGCCAGTACGCGACGCGGTAGGTCGTGTTCGGCAGCACCGAGGTGGCGAAGTCGCCGGTCGCGTCCGTCGTCGCTTGCCTGTAATCGTCGGCGGTTCGGTTGAACAGCAACAGCGAGTCGTTCGCCGCCGCCGAGCCGTCGGGGTACGACACCGACCCCTCGAGCGTCACGGTGTCGGTCGTGCGCTCGGACAGCGTCAGGGTGACGCTCCGGTCGGCGTCGACGGTCAACTCCCTGCCGTTCGTCTCGTAGGCGTCGCTTCGGAGGCCTCCCACCACTTGTACGGTTCCATTGACCTCGATACCGGGCGTCGTGGCGTTCTCCGGCGTCCAGACGCCGTTCGCGTCCGTGGTCCCGGGGGACCCCGCCGTTGCGCCGTTCCGGCGGTGGATCACGTCCACGTTCACGCCCTCGATCGGATTGCCGGCCTCGTCCTCGACGGTGATATCCAGCTGATGGCCCGTCGGGACCGAGACGTTCTGGACGGCACCGTCGGTGTACGACCTGTTCTCGACCGCGTACACGTCGGCAACCCCGTCCTGCGGGAACAGACCGCCCGACCCGTTGGTCTGGTAGTACTGCACCTCGTAGGTGGTCCCCGCAGTCACCGACACCGAGTACTCTCCCGTATCCGTGGTCTGGTCGAACGCGGTGTCGTTCGGCTCCGCGAAAAAGGACACGCCGTCGCCGGACAGCGGCGTCCCGTCGGGACCGACGACGGTCCCGCTGACGTTTGCGGTCGCCGCCGCCTCGACGCTCTCGGCTGCTGGTGTGCTGTTCCCCTCGCCCACTGTGGTTGCCCCGGAGGCGACCGCCGGGGGCGCAAGCGCTGCCCCGACCATCAGCACCACCAGCACCACTGCGGTCACCGTGGTGCGTTCGAACCCGAACCGGGCCCCGTCCGAAGCCACCGGTTGCCGTGTTTCCCTGTTCATGGTGTTCCCGCGACGAACTGTCGCCACTCCTGTCAGACATCGAGTGGTTTGTGAACATCCCACAAAAAACATCTGGCCAATAACAAATCGTTTCACCGCTCTTGCGGTCGATTATAGCCGAACGAGACATTGCCGCGACGGCGTCGACCGCGGGGAGCAGAAAATTAAATAACGCAGACTGACTATCTCAACCGATGCGATCCGGCGCGTCCGGGCACGGCGTGCTGTCGTGTCACGAGGGGGTCGTCAGATGCGACGGCGGGGAGCCGACGGACGCGCTGTTCGATGCGCTGCCCGACCCCGCTCTGACCTACGCGGTCCGTGATGGGGCCCCGACCGTGACCGCGGCCAACCCGGCCTACCGCGAGCGGTTCGCCGACGTGTCGCCCGGGGAGACTCTTCCCGAGCGGCTGGCGGCCGACCTCGACGCGTCGCCCGACGGGACGCCGGTCGGCGAGGACGACCCGGTGGGGGCAGTGACGGACGCGGCGGCCGCCGGCGAGTCCGACCGGACGGTCGTCACCGTGGACCACGGCGGCACCGCCCGGGACTACGTGCTCCGGACGGTTCCGACCGACGCGACGGGCGGCTACGTCGTGCTGACGGAGGTCACCGAACTGCGCGACCGGATCCGGGACCTGACCGCCGAGCGCGACCGTCTCGACGAGTTCGCCTCGGTCGTCAGCCACGACCTGCGCAACCCGCTCGAAGTGGCGAACGTTCGGCTCGACGCCGCCGAGCGGACGGGCGAGTCGGTCCACTTCCGCAAGGTCGAGCGCGCTCACGACCGGATGGAGCGCATCGTCGAGGACGTGCTGACGCTGGCCCGGCAGGGGCAGGTCATCGACGACGTCGAGCCGGTCGACCTGGCTTCGGTCGCCCGGGACGCGTGGAACTCGGTCGCCACGGACGAGGCGACCCTCTCGCTGCGGACCGACAGCACGGTGGACGCCGACCCCGAACGGCTGCAGGAACTCCTCGAAAACCTGTTCCGCAACGCCGTCGTCCACGTCGGCGACGACGTGACGGTCAGGGTCGGCGACACGAACGGCGGGTTCTACGTCGCCGACGACGGGCCGGGGATAGCCGACGAGACGCGGGAGTCGGTGTTCGAGCCGGGGGTCTCGTCCCGCCGGGAGGGGACGGGTCTCGGACTCTCCATCGTCGAGCGCATCGCCGACGCGCACGGGTGGACGGTGTCGCTGGCCGACGGGGGAAGTTCGCTCGGGGGCGCTCGCTTCGAGTTCGACGGCGTCGGATAGGAAGCGAGCCGGCGACCATCGTGTTTGCTATCAGACGCGGTCGATGTCCTTGAACGCGAACGTCAGGTCGTCGAACTCGTCCAGCGAGTCGTCCATCCGGTCGCGGAGTTCGTCGGCACGGGCCTGTAGCTCCTGGTACTCATCGTTGCGCTCCAGCTCCGCCGGCGACTTCCCGTCCTCCAGAATGCTCTGTTTGGCGGTGATAGCGAAGTACTCCGAGACGGTCTCCTGGTACTCCGCGGCCTCCAGTTGCTGGTCGATGGCGTCGTAGAGCGCGTCCTGCTCGACGGGCTTGCAGAGGTAGTCGTCGAACGGCATCTCCAGCACGTCGAAGTCGGGCGTCACGGCCGTCACCATGATCACCCGGACCCCGAGGTCCTGTGCGCGAACCTCGTCGAGCACCTCGTCGCCGGACACCTCCGGCATGCGCCGGTCGAGCAGCAGCACGTCGATCGTCTCGTCGACCGTGTCGAGCGCCGCCTCGCCCCCGTAGGCCGTTTCCACGTCGTACTCCAGCTCGAGTCGCATGCCGTACGCGTCGGCGACATCCGGCTCGTCGTCGACGACGAGAACCGTCGGCTCGGACTCGCTTCCTGACATACGTTCACATACTGGTCAGCGGCGGCTTATTAACTTTTGTACACTTCGGGGTCGGGGGCGGCCGGGGTCCCGTGTCGGTCCCGACCCCGTCCGAGGGTTTATCCCCGGGAACGCGACCAACCCGGGCCATGTCCGCGACGGATGCCCCCGACGCCCCGATCCGCGTGCTGGCCGGCGACTGCACCGTGGTTTACGACGGCGACGGCCGCGAGGAGCACCGCGGCCGCGTCACCGTGGTCGTCAAACCCGACAACACCGTGCTCGTCCACGACGCCGACGGCTACCAGCCGGTCGCGTGGCTCACCCGGGCCGACGCCGTCGCCTGCTCGCGGGACGGCGACTTCGCAGTCGACGCCCGCGCCGGCGACCAGCGCCTCCGCGTCGTCGCCCACGCCGAGGACGGGTTCGCCCGCTACCCGGCCAGCGAAGCCGGAACCCCCGTCGGCGACTGCCCGGACTGCGGCGAACGCCTCGTCCGGACGGGCGGCGCGGTGACCTGTCTCGGCTGTGGCGACCGCCACGGCCTGCCGTCGGGTGCGACCGTCACCGACGAGCGCTGTGACTGCGGCCTCCCCCGGCTTCGGGTCGAGCGCGGTCAGCCCTTCGACGTGTGTCTGGACCGCGACTGCGACCCACTGGACGACGCCGTCACGGCGGCGTTCGACCGCGCGTGGAACTGCCCGGACTGCGGCGACGACCTGCGGATCCTCCGGCGCGGCGGGCTGCTGGCCGGCTGTGACGCCTACCCCGACTGCGACGCCAGTTTCTCCCTCCCGGCGGGCACCGTCGTCGGCGACTGCGACTGCGGGCTGCCGCTGTTCGAGACCGGCGGCGGCCGGCGCTGTCTCGACGGGACCTGCGAGGCGTGACGGGCACGATACAGCGACCCGCCCGCACCTCCGGTCGGCGACCGCAGTCCATTTCCCCCCGGGTGGCGGATCCACCCGCATGGACGGACAGATGCGGGACGGCGTCGTCCACGTCGGCGGCGACGCCCGCCAGCGGTTCTACGACTCGCGGGGGTACGGCCGACCCCTCGGCGGCAACGAGATCGCGCTCGCCCCCGTGGAAGCGGCGCATCTCCTCTTTCGCGGCGACCTCGACGCCGTGGACGGCGCGACGTTCCGCGAGTTCCTCGCCGCGGCGGACGACCCCGGCTTTGCCGTGCGGTTTCTCGTGTACGCCGACCTCCGGGAACGGGGGTTCTACCTCTCGCCCGCCCGCGAGGACTGGGTGCCGGACCCCGGCGACGCCGACTTCCACGTCTACGCCCGCGGGTCGGGACCGGGCGACGGCGACGTCGCCTACCGCGTCCGGGCGGTCGGGGAGCGCGACCCCGTCGCCGCGGCCGCCCTGGGCGACTGCGTGCTGGCTGTCGTCGACGAGGAGAGCGAGGTGTCGTACTTCGACACCGGCCGCCCCGACGTGGACGGGACGAGCGGCGTCGACCTGCCCGACGGCGTGCCGGCCGCCCTGCTCTCGGACCGGGTCGTCTGCTGGACGCCGCCCGCCGCACTCCACGAACGCGGCTTCTACGGCCAGCCGCTCACCGGGCGCGAGGACGACCGCGACGCCGTCCAGCTGTCGCTCGTCGAGGCGGCGTATCTCGCCGACTGCGGGGCGCTCGCCGTCGACCGGGATGCCCTCGTCGACAGGGGCCGGTCCGTCGAGGGCGACCGCTTCGACCGCCGCCTGCGGGCGTACGCCGACCTGCGCGAGCGCGGCGTCGTCCCCAAGACGGGCTTCAAGTTCGGTGCGGACTTCCGGACGTACGCCGACGTCGAGTCCGTCGACGACCTGGGCCACTCCGAGCGCCTGGTGCGGGTGCTGCCCCCGGCCCACGAGTTCGCGCCGCGGGACCTCGCGCTGGACGTGCGGCTGGCCGGCGGCGTCCGGAAGACGATGACGTTCGCGCTGGTCGGCGACGAGTCGGCCGGCGACGCGGTGCGGTGGCTCTCGGTCGAGCGGCTGACGCCGTGACGCCGCGCGCTTCCCCCTGCGGGTTCAGTCGCCGCCGTTCGTCTCCTCGGCCCTGGTCGCCACCGCCGTGTACGCCGTCCCCGCGCCGTAGGTTCGGACCGCCTCGACCCCGTCGAACGTCGCGCGGAGCGCGCCGGGCACGTCGTTCTCGGGGTTCCAGTTCGCGACCAGCCGCAGGCACAGCGAGAGCAGGGGGTTGACGACCCGGAGCGGCCCCGACGGGATGAGCCGAAGGTCGAAGACGACGAACCGGCCGCCCGGCCGGAGCAGCGAGGCGACGTTCCGGGCGGTCGCTCGCGCGTCGGGCATCACGCTCATCGACAGCGACGCTATCGCGCTGTCGAACGGCCCGCCGGACGGCTCTACGGTCGTCGCGTCCGCGCGGACCACCGCGACGTTCCCCCAGCCCCGGTCGTCGACCCGCGCGCGTGCCCTCTCGACCATGCCGGGGCTGTAGTCGACGCCGACGACGCGCCCCTCGGACCCCACCAGTTCGCGCAGTCGGTCGAAGTTCACGCCCGGACCGCACCCGATGTCGAGGACGGCGTCGCCACGGCCGACGCCGAGCCGGGCCATCGCGTCCTCGCGCATCGGCTCGAAGTCGCGTTCGCTCAGTCCGTAGTGGTCGCTCCAGCGGTCCCACACCCGTCGGTTCCGCTCGAGGTGTCGGCGGTCGGCGTCGTTTTCCGGCCCCCCGTCCGACCGGGGCATCGGCTCGCTCATGGGTGAACGTCGTGCGTCGCGGGCGACGGTTCCACTCCCGATAGGCTTCGGGGATTTAAGTTAGCGGACCGAGACATCGACCCGTGAAGTCGCTGGAACTGGTCGTCGAGCACACGGTGGAGACGATCCACCCGATGCACGCGTTCGTCTGCGAGTCCCCGGCGGTCGAGCGCGAGGTGTTGCTGGAGGGCAAGACGGTCGACGGCGCGCGGACGCTGCTGTTCTACGTCGAGGGCGACCACGAGGCGTACGAGGCGACGCTCGCGGCGCAGGACGCGGTCGCCGAGTACGACGTCCGTCCGGACGGCGACGGCGGGTTCTTCGCCTACGTCCGGTCGCCGAACGCCGACCGGGAAGCGTCGCTTATCGACGCGTTCGACGGGGATACAGTCGTGGTCGTCCCGCCGGTCGAGTTCCGGGCCGACCGGACGATGCGCCTGACCGTCGTCGGCCGCGGCCCGGACCTGCGGGACCTGCTCGACTCGCTCCCCGACGCGCTCGACGTGGACGTTCGCTCGGTCGGCCCGTTCACCCGCGGGATCGGGCCGTCGCTCACCGACAGACAGCGTGAGGCGCTGGCCGCCGCGTGGGGGGTCGGCTACTACGAGGTACCGCGGGAGGGCGGCGTCGAGGCCGTCGCGGCCGAACTCGATTGTGCCGTCTCGACGGCGTCGACGCTCCTCCGGCGCGCGGAGTCGCGGCTGGTCGCCGACGCGCTCGGCGACCGCCCGTAACGTCCGAAGCGAACGGTTTTTGCGCCCGCCGCCGCCTTTCTTCGACAATGACCGACGACGCTCCCGAGGACGACGTGCCCGACCCGCTCCCGGACGGCGGGACGGAGGCCGCCGGTGCTGATGACGTGGCGCTGGACCCGTGGGGGTCCTCGACGGTGGCGGACTACCGGAAGCTGTTCGAGGAGTTCGGCATCGAGGAGTTCGACGAGGTACTCCCAGAGGTGCCCGACCCCCACTACCTGATGCGCCGCGGCGTCATCTTCGGCCACCGCGACTACCGGCCCGTGGCCGACGCGATGCGAAACGACGAGCCGTTCGCTGCCCTCTCCGGGTTCATGCCGACGGGCGACCCGCACATCGGGCACAAACTGGTGTTCGACGAGATCATCTGGCATCAGGAGCAGGGCGGCGACGCCCACGCTCTGATCGCCGATCTGGAGGCCCACAGCGCCCGCGGGCTGACGTGGGACGAGATCGACGAGCACGCGCGGGACTACATCCTCTCCCTGCTGGCGCTGGGCTTCGACCCCGAGGACGGGACGCTGTACCGCCAGTCGGACAACCGCGAGGTGCAGGACCTGGCGTTCGAACTCGGCAGCGAGGCGCGGTTCTCGGAGTTCGAGGGGATCTACGGTTTCGACGGCGAGACCGACGTGTCCCACATGCAGAGCGTCGTCACGCAGATGGCCGACATCCTCTACCCCCAGCTCGACGAGCCGAAGCCGACCGTGATCCCCGTCGGCCCCGACCAGGACCCCCACGTCCGGCTGGCCCGGGACCTGGCCGCGCGGATGCGCTTCTTCAAGGTGACCGAGGCGTTCGCCAGCTTCGAGGCCGACGACGCCGAGCGCGTCCTGCTCCGCCGGGCGTACGACGCCCGCGACGAGCACGCCGAGGACCCCGACCGGCCCCGTTGCGGCGAGGCCGCCGACTGGCTCCGCGCCGAGGCCGAGCCCTCGGACGCCCGCACCTCCGTCGTCGAAAAGCTCGAATCCGCGGGGAAGGAGCCGATCCGACCACGAACCCGATTCCTCGACCGGCAGGCGACCGACGAGGCGTTCGACGCGCTGGTCGAGGCGGTCGACGGCGAGAAGCGAGTGTACGACGAGCACGTCGACGCGTTCGACCTCGACCGCGGGGCGGCCGACGAACTCGCCCGCGAGGTGGAACTCGACCACGGCGGCTACGGCTTCGTGCCGCCGTCGTCGATCTACCACCGGTTCATGACGGGGCTGACCGGCGGCAAGATGTCCTCCTCGGTGCCCGCGAGCCACATCTCGCTGCTGGACGACCCCGAGGACGGCTACGACAAGGTCAAGTCCGCGACCACCGGCGGCCGCGAGACCGCTGAGAAGCAGCGCGAACTCGGCGGGGAGGCCGACGAGTGCCCGGTGTACGAACTGTACGCCTACCTGCTCTCGGGCGACGACGACGAGTTCGCCAAGGAGGTGTACGACGAGTGCGTCGGGGGCGAGCGGCTCTGTGGCGGCTGCAAGGAGCAGGCCGCCGAACTGATGAAGGAGTTCCTCGAAGAACACCAGGAGAAGCGCGAGGAATGGGAGGCGAAACTGGACGAGGTCGACATCGACCTGGACTCCGACCGGAAGCGCACCTGAGGATCAGCCGTCGCCGTCCGGCTTCTCGACGTACACGACCGGCGACTCGGGAGTCTCCTCGATCACGTCGTCCGCGTCGACCGCCGCCCAGTAGTCCCGCGGCTCCGCGTCCAGCACCTCGCCGACGCGTTCGCACGTGATCAGGTTCTCGCCGTCGCGGACGAGGTGGAACGCCTCGCGTTTGCGCTCGTCGAATTCCTCGCGGACGACCTGCTGTAGCTCCGCAGTCGGGTAGTTGACGATGAGATGGCCGCCCGGGCGCACGCGGTCGTACAGCGCGCGCAGCGCCGGCTCCGGGTCGGCGACGAAGTACAGCGTGGCGACGCAGTACACCACGTCGAACCGGCGGTCGGTCGAGAGATCGGGCAGTTCGTCGACGGCGAAGGAGAGGTTGTCGAGGCCGCGCTCGTCGGCGAGCCGTCGGTTGTCCCGGACGACCGTCTCCGAGAGGTCGTACCCGTACACGTCGAGGTCGGGGTACCGCTCGGCCAGCGCGAACGGGACGACCGCGGGACCGCAGCCGAACGAGGCGAGGTCGGCCGGGAACTCGCCGCTCCCGCCCGTGTTCCCGCCAGCGCCTCCGCCGCCGGCGACGCGTTCGAGGAACCGCGCGAGCAGGTCGGCCATCTCCTCGCCGGCGAGGTACGCACAGCGGTCGTAGTCGGCCTCGCGGTAGAACTGCTCCCAGTCCATCGGCCGGCGGTTCGGGGTCGGCGGGGGTAAAGTTCGGGGTCCAACCGTCCGAGCCACGGCCTCGCAACGTTTTTAACCGGCCTGGGACGATCTACCACCATGGCATCCGAACCCCACAGCCGGTGTCCCGCCCGCAAGCAGCAGGACGGTCCGGGGTTCGGCTTCTTCTTCGCGGCCTGACCGGGCCGCGGACTCCGCGCCGGCGGCCGGACGGCCGCGGCGGACGAAACGCCCCGTTTCGAACCGGAATCGGTAACTGACGACCGCGAAGTAACTCTACCAAATGAAGCTCCCAGGACCACAGGCCGCGGTGTTGGACGCCGCGAGCGCGACGGAGGAACGGACGATCGAACGAGTGGCCGACGAGGCCGGGCTGGCCCCCGAGACGGCGACAGGTGCCGTCTTCGAACTCGAATCGGCGGGGCTGGTGGCCGTCGACGAGCGCGTCGACGAGCGCGCCGTACTCACCGACGAAGCCGAGACGTACGTCGAGGAGGGGTTGCCCGAGGTCCGCCTGTACGAGGCGGCCCGCGACGCCGGTGCCGACGAGGCCCCGGTCGAGATGGGGCAGGCGATCGGCGCGTCCGGTCTGGCCGGCGGCGAAGTCGACATCGCGCTGGCCAACTACGCCCGGAAGGGGTACGGGGCCGTCGAGAGCGGCGAGATCACGGCCGACCCGGACGCCGACCCGAACGCCGACCCCGAGGCGGCGGCGCTGGCGACGCTGGCCGACGACGGCGACGCGGACATCGACGCGGACGTGCTGGACCAGCTGGAGCGTCGGGATCTCGTCGAGCGCAGCGAGTCGACGACCCGGGCGTTGACGCTCACCGACGACGGCGTCACCGCGCTGATGGAGGGCGTCGACACCGACGACGGCGGGGCGGTCGGCCAGATCACGCCCGAACTGCTCACCAGCGGCGAGTGGAAGGAGGCCGAGTTCGCCGAGTACAACGTCGAGGCCGACGCCGCCGAGATCAACGGCGGAAAAGAGCACATCCTCCGGCAGACCGCCAACCGCGTGAAGGACACGCTCGTCGGGATGGGGTTCGAGGAGATGGAGGGGCCCCACGCGGACGCCGAGTTCTGGATCAACGACTGCCTGTTCATGCCCCAGGACCACCCGGCGCGGACCCACTGGGACCAGTTCGCGCTGGAGAACCCCTCCGAGATCGACGAGCTACCCGCCGACCTCGTCGAGCGCGTCCGTGACGCGCATCGCAACGGCGTCGGCGAGGACGGCGAGGGGTACCACTCCCCGTGGACCGAGGAGGTGGCGAAGGGGATCGACCTGCGCGGCCACACCACGTCGCTGTCGATGCGCTACCTCTCCGGGCACGCGCAGGGCGACCTCGAACCGCCGAAGCGCTTCTTCAGCGTCGAGAAGGTGTACCGCAACGACACGCTCGACCCGACTCACCTGCTGGAGTTCTTCCAGATCGAGGGGTGGGTGATGGCCGACGACCTCTCGGTGCGGGACCTGATGGGGACGTTCACGGAGTTCTACGAGCAGTTCGGCATCACCGACCTGGAGTTCAAGCCCCACTACAACCCCTACACGGAGCCGAGCTTCGAGCTGTTCGGCACCCACCCCACGACGGGCGAACTCGTCGAGGTGGGCAACAGCGGGATGTTCCGCGAGGAGGTGCTCCGGCCGCTCGGCGTCGACTGCGACGTGATGGCCTGGGGGCTCTCGCTGGAGCGCCTGCTCATGCTGATGTACGGCTTCGAGGACATCCGCGACGTGCACGGCACGCTCGCGGACCTTGAACTGCTGCGGGACACGGAGGTGATCCACTGATGCCAGTCGTCGACGTCGACCCCGAGGAACTGCGCGACCTGACCGGCCACGAGGAGAAGGACGACGAGGAACTGAAGGAGGACCTGTTCGCCCTCGGCCTGGAGTTCGAGGGCTGGACCGAGGACGACGAGTTCCAGCTGGAGTTCGCCCCGGACCGCCTCGACCGCCTCTCGGTCGAGGGCGTCGCCCGGTCGCTGCGCTATCAGTACGGCGACGACCGCGGCGTGTACGTCCCGAACACGAACGACGCCGACTGGACGATCCAGGTCGAAGAGAGCGTTCCCGAGGAGCGCCCGTACGTCACCGGCGCGGTGATCCGCGGCGTCGACCTGGACGAGGCGGCGCTGGAGTCGCTCATCCAGTTGCAGGAGAAGCTCCACGCGACGATGGGCCGCAAGCGCGCGAAGGGGGCCATCGGCATCCACGACCTGACGATGCTGAAGGGCGGATCCCCCCAGGAGGAGGGCGGCAAGTCGATCCGTTACACCGGGATCGAACCCGACGGCGACCGCTTCGTCCCGCTGGACAGCAACGACGAGATGACCCCCGCCGACGTGCTCACCGACCACCCGACCGGCGAGACGTACGCCGACCTGGTCGGCGAGTACGACCGCTACCCGGCGATCTACGACGACATCGGGCTGTTCTCGTTCCCGCCGGTGATCAACGGGAAGCGGACCGAGGTGACGACCGACTCCCGGGAGCTGTTCGTCGAGATGACCGGCACCGACCAGTGGACGGTCGACCGGATGCTCGCCATCGTCTGCTACGCGCTCGACGCCCGCGGGGCCAGGGTCGAGGAGGTGAACGTCGAGTACCCCGACCGCGACCTGGTCCGCCCCGACCTCTCGACCCGGGAGAAGTCGGTCGCCCACGAGCGGATCGAGAGCATCATCGGCGTCGACTTCGACCCCGAGGAGGTCGTCGACCTGTTCGAGCGCTCCGGGCTGGACGCCGAGACCGACGAAGACGGCGACAGCCTCGTCTACGAGGTCGACGTGCCGTCCTACCGCGTCGACGTGCTCCACCCGCTGGACCTCGTCGACGACGTGGGCCGGGCGTACGGCTTCAACGACCTCGACCCGACGTACCCCGACGTGGGCACGGTCGGCGGCCGCCACGACCGCTCGCGGCTGGAGGACGCCGCGCGGAACCAGCTCGTCGGGCTCGGCTTCGAGGACCTGCTGAACTTCCACATGATAAACGAGGCCGAGAACTTCGACCGGATGGAGCTCGCGCCGGCCGACGACGCCGTCGGCGCGGCCCAGCCGGCGACCATCCGGGAGCCGTACAGCGAGGACTACACGATGCTGCGCACGTGGGCGCTCCCCTCGCTGCTGATGGTACTGGAGAACAACACCCACCGCTCGTACCCGCAGGACCTCGCGGAGATCGGCTTCGCGGCCCGCGTCGACGACGCGGAGAACACTGGCGTCGCCGAGCGCCGCACGGTCGCCGCCGTGCTCGCGCGACACGACGCGTCGTACGAGGACGCGAAGGCGCGGCTACAGGCGATCGCGCGGAACTTCGGCGTGGACCTGGAAACCCCGGCGGCGGACCACCCGACGTTCGTCGACGGTCGGACCGCCGACGTGGTGATCGACGGCGAGACGGTCGGCGTCGTCGGCGAGGTCCACCCCGCCGTGCTGGTCGAACACGACCTCGAACTGCCGGTCGCGGCGTTCGAGTTCGAACTGGACGCCCTGGAGTGAGGACGCTTCCCGGCGGCTGCTTTCCCGAGGTTCGCCGCTTACAGGTCCGCGCCGATCGCGTCCGCGACGGAGTCGAAGCCGTCGCGGTCGAGCAGGTCGAGTAGCCCCGCGTTGATCTCGCGGGCCAGCGACGGCCCCTCGTAGACGAGTCCGGTGTACAGCTGGACGAGCGACGCGCCGGCGCGGATCTTCCGGTAGGCCCCCTCGGCGCTGGAGACGCCGCCGACGCCGACGACCGGCACGTCGACGCGCTCGGCGACGAACCGGACCATCCCGGTCGCGTCGTTCTCGATCGGCTTCCCCGAGAGGCCGCCCTCCTCGGCGCGGTTGGGGCTTCGGAGGCTCGCCGGCCGGTCGGTCGTCGTGTTCGTCGCGACGACGCCGTCCAGATTCAGGTCGTCGACGATCTCCAGCGCGTCCTCGACGGCCGGCGTCGGGAGGTCGGGCGAGAGCTTCACCAGCAGCGGGGCAGCGCCGGCGTCGACGAGTTCGCCGAGGATCGCCGCCATCGAGTCGCGGTTCTGGAGCTCCCGGAACCCCTCCGAGTTCGGGCAGGAAACGTTGACGACGAAAAAGTCCGCTCCGTCGGCGACCTGCTCGTAGGTGTAGCGGTAGTCCGCCGGCGCGTCGTCGCTTTCCACGTGTTCGGTCTTCGCGATGTTGACGCCGACGGGTACGTCGACGGGCGCGGCGGCCAGCCGGTCGCCGACGGCGTCGGCCCCCTCGTTGTTCAGGCCCATGCGGTTGACGAGCGCCTCGTCCTCCCGCAGGCGGAACAGACGGGGGCGCGGGTTGCCGGCCTGCGGCTCGGCGGTGACGCCGCCGACCTCGACGTGGCCGAAACCGAGGCTCGCGAGCGCGCTCGGCACCGCCGCGTTCTTGTCGAACCCCGCGGCCACCCCGACGGGGTTCGGAAAGCGCTGGCCGAACGCCTCGACGGTCAGCCGGTCGTCGTCCGGCGCGGCGTACCGCGACGCGAGGAGGCGTTCCACTGGCGTTCCCTGTACCAGTTCAAGGCCGCCGTGGACGGCCCCGTGGGCGGTTTCGGCCGGGAGTCGAAACAGGAGGGGTCTCGCCACGTCGTAGGGATCCATCTGGGGTGATCAGGGCGGAGTAGCGGTATAAAGGCCGCGGAGCGGTCGCTCCGCGCTCGAAAACCCGCGACGGTACGGAGCTAGAACTCGTGTTCGACTTCGTCCTTGTCGGCCTTCTGAATGATGATCTTGTCCTCGCGGACGCGGACGAACACCTCGTCCCCGATGTCCATGCCCGCCACCGCAAGCTCGTCCTCGTGCAGATTGATGTGGACGTTGTGGTACTCGCCGTTTTCGTCTTTCGCACCACTCGGGCTGAGCTTCTTTTTCCGTACCATCGCGGTATCCTATCCCGACAGTCGCCACACGACGTACTTAAGTGTTTTCTACGGTGTCGCACGCCGCTACGGCGTTCCGACCCCGTCGTTCGGTTCCGCGCGCGATGTCACAACACCCTGATATGGGTGGCCTGGTCGCCGCTTTCCCCCCGTTTTCGGGCGTCCACCGGCTTCCGTTTATAAACTAACACGGCCGATCCCCCTCCTGTCGGGGATATATTTATATTGGGGCATGGGCTGAGTTGACATGGAGGCAAAACCATGGTACGTGAAGACGGTAAGCGCAATTTCGCGCTACGAGACAGCGGTGACGAACCGAGCGTGTTTTCCGGGAACACTCCACGCCAGGCAGCACTGAAAGCGGCCCGCCGACTCGACCCCGCGTCCAGCGAGGACGCGGCCGACGAGACCGAACTCCGTCTCCGCGAGAAGGGGACGGACAAGGTCCACATCTACGAGGGCTGGGCCTGGGAGGAGGAGGCCCCCGACGACAAACCCGACTGGATGCCCCAGGAGATCACCGAGGCGAACGTCTCCAAGCAGGGCATCGAACACCTCGACGAGTGAAGTCGGTCGTCACCGAAACCACCTACGTCTTTTGACGTGCGTCGCGCGCATGCGCGAGTCGCAACTCCTATGCGGGTCGGCACCTCCAGCGTCGAGTGCGCGGTGACACCCGGTCCGACCGAACGCACGAGCGCGGGATGAGCGGCCGGCCTCCTGCCGTGCGACATCTCTCGCCTGTTAGCCTCTTGGCCGTCCCCGGCAGGACCCGTTTGCCACACGAGGTAACGCCACTCGACCGATAGTCTCTACTGCGGCCTGCGACCCAGTGAAAACCCGTCGCATGGTAGCGGCTATCGGTGGCGGATCGCTTCGACGGCCTTTTCAGTACCCCGGCCATCCGAATGGAATGCGAACGCGGCGGGCGGTCGACGACCGCCGGCCGCACTCACGCCACATCGGTGGCCCCCTTCGGCCGTTCCCCGGCTCGAAGGCAGGTACGTCGACCACTCGACGCCCGGCGTCGACTTGTCGCGGAACGACGAACCGACGCCCTTAAGTACAATAGGGTCGTTCGATGTGGTGTACACGTCCGGAACACCCCGGCGTCGTCGTTCGGTTCGCCGCGCAAATCGCGCGGCGACCGACTTCCGATGCCCTTAAGTGTGTAAGGGTGCTCGGATGTGATGCGAACAAAGCACAACGCGATCGACGGGACGTTCAACTCGTCCCGTCACCCGGACTTCGAACGCGTCCGAAGGGCTTATATGGTCTTCGGGCGCTACACTGAAGTCCGAAGGAGATGAGGATTCCACCCCTGCGGTCCGCCGTACACGATGGGATCTGATGTTAGCCTTGGTAGTTCGGTGCCACCCGGCCGGTCAGCGGCTCGGTGGGCACCGAGCACGGACCACGCAATATGGTGTGTACTCTGACGAGTACACCCGCCAAGCCCCCCAGTCCACCACGGACTGGGAACATTCCGGTTGATCCTGCCGGAGGCCATTGCTATCGGGGTCCGATTTAGCCATGCTAGTCGCACGGGTTCAGACCCGTGGCGAATAGCTCCGTAACACGTGGCCAAACTACCCTACGGAGGAGGATAACCTCGGGAAACTGAGGCTAATACTCCATACAGCTCTCCCCCTGGAACGGGCTGAGCTGGAAACGCTCCGGCGCCGTAGGATGTGGCTGCGGCCGATTAGGTAGACGGTGGGGTAACGGCCCACCGTGCCGATAATCGGTACGGGT